>CAZKQQ010000017.1:0-53986 GCA_964554945.1 uncultured Solibacteraceae bacterium
GAGCGCTTCGCGGATTACCGCCTCCTGCGCCGGGCCGTTCGGCGCCGTGAGTCCTGAGCTGTGCCCATCCTGGTTGACAGCCGAGCCGCGAATCAGTGCCAGGACCCGGTCGCCGGCGCGAAGCGCTTCGCTATATCGTTTCAACGCCACCACGCCGCAGCCTTCGCTCCGTACGTATCCATCGGCCGAGGCGTCGAAGGTCTTACATCTTCCGTCCGGCGCGAGCATGCGCGCTTTGGAAAACATCACCGTCGGGTGCGGAATCAACAGGAGGTTGGCCGCGCCCGCCAGCGCCATGCCGCACTCGCCCGCACGCAGACTCCGGCACGCGAGGTGGAGCGCCACTAATGCAGACGAGCAGGCAGTATCCAGAGTCACACTCGGCCCTTGCAGGCCGAGCACGTAAGACAATCGGCCGCTGGCCACGCTGTGCGCCGAACCTGAGCCCATGTGAGCGTTCAGGTCCTCTTCTCCCGATAACATCAGGTAGGGATAATCGTAGCCACACAACCCGAAGAACACCCCCGTGCGGCTGCCCTGAAGCTTAGCCGGATCCAGGGCCGCGTTCTCCAAGGCCTCCCAGGAGACCTCCAGCAGGAGCCGCTGTTGCGGATCCATATTGGCGGCTTCACGCGGCGTAATTCCGAAAAACTGCGGATCGAATTCCTCCACACCGCCGAGAAAACCACCCCAACGCGTGTACATTTTGCCGGCTGCTTCTGGATCTGGGTCGAAGAAGGCGTCTACGTCCCAGCGGCCGGGGGGAATCTCCGAAATCATGTCCCGGCCCTGGCAAAGGAGATCCCAAAAAGCCGCCGGGCTGTCGGCGCCGCCGGGAAAACGGCACGCCATCCCGATGATTGCAATCGGCTCCTTGTCCGCCGCTTCGAGTTCCTCCACGCGCGCGCGCAGCTTCTGAACTTCGCGATATGCGCGGCGCAATACTTCGGCGCGGTCAGTAGTGGAATGCGGGTCGCTCATGAGTCTGTCAGGCGATCAGTGTCAACGGACCGCTTTTCGTGGCCAATTCCTTCGTGCGTTGCAGACCTAATAATGTCTGAATCAGCGGAGTGTAATACACGCCGTCTCCCACCAACCGGATCATCGCTGGCTCGATCTCGACCCACCCGACTTCTTCAAGCGCGTGCCAGACAGGACGATGCTCTTCGTAGAGATCCAGCCCAAAGGCCGCCAGATAGTCCGGGCGGCTGGCCGTCATTCCCTGCAGGTTGCGAAACAAGGTCGCCAGGCGGAGGTCCTGCCGTTCGAAATGAAAGCCTCGTTCGATGGGAAGATCGCCGCGATCGAGAGCCGCGAAGTAATCGTTTACCGTACGGTGGTTTAGATACATCCAACCCGGCAATTCCGGTGTTCCCTGAAAGCCAGAGACGCCCGCATATCCCCACCCCCAGACTTCAGTTCCATCGAACCCGTGTATGCATTCTTCGTAAAGAGGCGTTCCTGTAGGTGTGTCGATCGGCTTTTCAAAGTCGTAAGGCGTCAACTGGCGGAAGCCGCGGCTCTCCAGGAGCTGTTTCGACGCATGGTACATGCGCCGGTTCTCCTCGACGGGCGGAAGCTCATGGCGGTGGTTCAGGGCGAAATCGCTGGCGCCTCCGATATTCAGCTCGTAATGCGTAATATGGCGAATGCCCGTGTCGATGAGCCGTTCCAAGCCCTCCAGCATCAGCTCGCGAGTCTGCCGCGGCCAGCCGAAGATCAGATCGACATTGCATTCGAGGCCAAGCTCGTGGCACCACTCGATCGCTTGGAAAACATGCTGCGGCTTCTGCCGCCGCCCGCTCAGCTTATTGAGATCGTCGTTCAGCTGCTGCGCGCCCATGCTGATCCGGTTCACGCCGCCTTCCTTCATGCGGACGAGCTTTTCGCGTGTAAACAGTTGCGGGATACCCTCGAGGGTGACCGTGGCGTTTTTCGCGAAACGCGGAAACACCTTGCGGACGATCTCCATCAGCCGCGGATATTGCTCAGCCTTGTAAAGGTTGGATGTGCCGCCGCCAAAGTACAACGACGAGACTTCCTCGCCTTCGAAGAACCCGCGGTACATGTCTCCTTCCCGTTCCAGATAAGACAAGTAGCGCTCCAGCTGGCTCATACCCGTGAAAACTTCCACCGGGAAAAGACAGTATCCACACTTCTCGGGCGCGGTCTGCAAGCAGTACGGAGTAGCGACATAAAGCTGCAACTGACCAGCCGTGCGGAAACGCTCCAGAACCCGTTGCGTCAAAATTTCGCTGACAGGAACGGCGGTCTCGTGCCACAACCGCGGGGAAGGAAATCCGTGTAGAACCTTGTTCACTTGCCGTTCGTGACGGTGCGTTTCGATATAAGATCTCGCCTGTTCCAGCGCTGTAGCATCCATGATCACACCGCCTGCTTTTTTTCGGCCGCGCCTAGCTGCTGGTTTAAGAGGGTGAGCAGTTGATCTTCGGTCAGCGAGTCGATGGCGCCGTCCTCGTGACCGTTATGCGCGGCAGACAACAGTTCGTCATTCGCGTCTGCCGGCAGTTGCCCGGAAAGCACGGTGTCGATGATGTGTGTTGCCAGCCGCTCGATGGTTGGCTGATCGAAACTGACCGTGGAGGAAAGCGACACCCCGAGCGCGTTCTGCAGCCGAGACTGAAGTTCCACAGCCATTAGCGAATCCATGCCGATCTGCAGGAAACCTTGCGAAGGCTCCAGCGGCCGGGACGATTCGAACTGCAGAATATCGAGCACCTGCGCCGTAATGTAATTCACAAGCACGCCGTGGCGCCTGGCTGGAACGGCTTGCTCGAGTTCGCGGAAGAGAGCGCGCGGCCTTTCCGCTTGGACTCGCCGCCCTTCCTCGAGTAACTCTGAAAGCAGCCCGAGGTCCGCGCCTGATATTGGATTCTGCGCAACCTTCGCCCAGTCAGCGCTAAACACTGCCGCTTGCCCACACTCGGAAGAAAGCAAACAGTCGAGTGCGTCGAGCGCCTGCCCCGGTGACAGGAACCATATACCGCGGCTCGCCAGCCGCTGTCGTTCACTGAAAGGCAACGACGCTGCCATCCCCACTCCGGCCCAAGGTCCCCAGTTAATCGCAATTCCCGGCAAACCTAGCGCGCGACGTTGTTGCGCGAGGGCGTCCATGGCCGCGTTGGCCGCCGCGTAGCTCGATTGCGATCGCGAGCCGATCAACGATGATATGGAAGAAAACAACACAAAGAAATCCAGAGCCATGCCGCTGGAGGCGTGATGCAAGTTGGCGGCGCCAAGAGTCTTCGGCGCCAGAACCGCGGTGAACCGGGAGGCATTCTGCCGGATCAGCGGGTCGTCGTCCACTACCCCAGCAGCATGGATGATCCCGCGAAGCGGCGGAAAATCCTCCGCAAGAACGGCGAATAAACGGTCGACATCCTCACGGTGAGCGACGTCGTACCGCAAGGTCGTGATTCGAGCGCCAATTGACTCCACCGCATCCAAGGATGATTGCGTTCCAGCCGAGACCGCGCCTCGTCCCACCAGGACCAGGTTTCGCGCGCCTCTTTCGGCAAGCCGCTTCGCAACTTGAAGCCCCAGCGCGCCGAGTCCGCCGGTGATCAGATAACTGGCGTCCGCTCGCAGCGGGGCCGGCTCGCGTCGGAGGGAATTGTACCGAACCAGCCGCGGCACAAGCCGGCTGCCGGCCCGAATCGCAACTTCGGAATCACGGGCCGGCGCAAACAACTCCTCGATCAGGGCCGGCAATCCATCCTCCACAGGTCCGGAAGGGTCGAGATCCACCAACAGACAACGCAGTTCAGGGTGCTCGGTCGCGATTACGCGGCCGAGTCCGGAGAGCGCGGCCATATCCGCGGGTTCTGGCGCCAGCCGCTGCGCCGCGGCCTGAGCGCCCCGCGTCACCAAAACCAGACGCGGGGGCTCTGCGAGCTTAGCTTGCAGAATTGTCTGAGTCAACTGCAGTACAGCGGTGCATCCTGCCGCCGCATCTTCTCCGTCCAATGCTCGCAAATCGATCACGCCCCGAAGCGGCATCTCCTTAAGCAAATCCTCAAGATTGTCGGATCGGTAGACGCACTCCTGGCCCATGCTTTGCAATCGGGCGCCAAGCGACAGGGCGCCTGCCGAAGTCCCTAAGATCAGCCATCGCGAGGCATCCTCCTGCTCTTCGACGTAGCCGCTTTCCTGAGTTCTCCACACCACGTGATAGACCGAATCCTCGATCCGATGCTCGGCAGCGGCCGGGCGAGAAGTTCGGCGGCACGTAAAGCCTTGTACATCAGCCACCAGCGCGCCGTCGCGGTCTACGATTTGAAGATCACCCTTGAGAGTGTCTGCCGAGCTCCCCTCCCACGTCCGAACGCGGCAAGCGCAAGAAGCCTCTCTGATGCCTTTCTGATGGAGCGCCAGACTCTCCAACCCAACAGGCAGGTACCCGGCGCCGCTCAGCTCGCGAGGAACCGCCGCCATTAAAACTTGAAAGCAGGCATCCAGGATTGTAGGAACGAGATAATGGGCTTCGGTTTCACACCCCTCCGGTGCGCTCGCTTCCCCCCAAGCCGCCATGTCTCGCCGCCGTAAACGGGTGAGACGCCGGAAGGAGCCGCCGAAGTCGAGCCCCGCCTTCAGCAGAGAGCGGTAATGCTGATCCGGCGGCACCTCGCAAAACTCGCCGAATCCCAACAGTTTCGACAAATCCCCGGATGTTGCCGGCGTCGCCAGCCGCGTGATCCGCGCAGACGCGTGCTGCGTCCAAGCTCCAGCCCGGCCGTTATCCGATTCCAAGCTGAAGACGCGAAATGATGCCGGGCCCGAACCCTCAGGAGAAAGGACACACTGCAAGGTCACAAAGCCGTCGGGGGGCAGCACCAACGGTTTTTCCAGGGAGAGATTCTCCACGATGTGGACGCCGGGCCCCTGCTCATGGGCCGCGGCAAGAGCCAACTCTACATAACCGGCTGCCGGAAACATGATTGCGCCGAGCACGCGATGGTCATTCAGATAGGCCGGCGACTGCGCTCCTATTCGCGATTCGTATACGACCTCGCGCAGAGCCGTCCGCACCCGGCGCCCCAGTAACGGATGGACCGTTTCGGAATAAGGCTCCGATCGTTCCTCCCGGACCGCGGCTGACCGGCGCGCTGGCGCCAGCCAGAAACGGCGCCCTTCAAACGGATACGTCGGCAGCTCCGTGCGAGGGGGCCGTTCTTGGTCTGCTGGATATTCCAGTTCGACGTCGCGGCCTTCTACAAACGAGCGGCCTAGCGCCTCCCACCTGGCTTTGCCCGAGTCGGGCAGCACTGGGACAGTATTTGTCCTCTCGCCATTAGGCGCGGTACCAACCATCACTCCCGAAGCATCCCCGGCGGCGAAAGCCGCGAGCTTGAGCCGCGCCTGTTGAGGTGAATCAGCGATCAACGCCAGCCGATGCCTTAAGCGCGAGCGGCCGGTGTTCGCGGTGTGGCAATCGGCGGAGAAATTGCCCGGGTCGCTCTGCTCGAAATGATCCGCGAAGCGCATGCCCAGTTTGGCCAAAGCGGTCGTGGTTGCTGCCGAAAGCGTCAGGAGTTGAGGTCCGCCGACGGCTGCCTGGACCCTCCGCACCGGAGCTTCCTCCAAAATGGCGTGCACGTTGGTTCCGCTGACGCCGAAGGAGTTGACACCCGCCAAGCGCCGGCGCGCTGTGGAGCGCGTCCACGCAGTAGGCCTGGTGGCAATCCGCACGTTGTCGCCGGCGCGCGTAATGTGCGGATTTAGCGTCTTGAAATTGAGGTGCGGCGGAATTTCCTCGTGTTGCAGCGCCAGCACTACCTTCATCAGCCCCGCGATGCCGGCCGCAGATTCCAAATGGCCGACGTTAGTCTTGATCGAGCCGACGATTAGCGGATCGTCCTCCGGGCGCTGCTGCGCCAGGACGGCGGCCAGCGCGTCGAACTCAATCGGGTCGCCCAGCGGCGTGCCCGTCCCGTGCGCCTCCAGGTATCCGATCTGGTGGGGATCGACGCCGCCGCTGGCCAGCGCCCGGCGAATTACGTCTTGCTGCGCGGCCCCGCTCGGCGCGGACAGGCCATTGGTCCGCCCGTCTTGATTCGCAGCTGAGCCCCTCACCAGCGCCAGCACGTTGTCGCCATCGGCCAGCGCGTCGGAATACCTCTTCAACACTACGATTCCACAGCCTTCGCCGCGCACGTAACCGTCCGCGGAAGCGTCAAAGGTCTTGCAGCGGCCGTCGGGAGCCAGCATGCGGAAACGGCAGCAGTTCGCGGTAATGTCCGGAAGCAGAACCAGATTGACCCCGCCGGCGATTGCCAAATTACACTCCTCATTGCGCAAGCTTTGGCAGGCAAGATGAACAGCCATCAGCGAGGATGAGCATGCCGTATCCACCGCCATGCTCGGCCCGCGCAAACCCAACAGATACGAGAGCCGGCCCGCCGCGACGCTGTGCGAATTGCCCATCCCGGCGTACTCGTTGAAAAAACCAGCATCGCCGCCACCCATCTGCAAGAGCAGGTAGTCTGTCATGCTGATTCCGACAAAGACTCCCGTGGTGCTGCCGGTCAAACGCTCCGGCGACTGGCCGGCGCGCTCCAATGCCTCCCAACTCACCTCCAGAAGAATGCGCTGCTGCGGATCCATGCTGGCAGCCTCCCGCGGCGAAATACCGAAGAAATCCGCATCGAAGTGATCGATTGCGTCCAGGAAGGCGCCGTGCTTGCAGTACATCTTGCCGGCTTTATCGGGGTCGGGATGGTAAAAGGCGTTCACATCCCAGCGTTCCGGGGGCACTTCTCGGATCGCATCCTTGCCTTCGTGGAGCATACGCCAGAGAGTCGCCGGACTGTCAGCGCCGCCTGGGAATCGACATCCCATTCCCACAATCGCGATCGGTTCAGCGTTCACCAGCGCATGCTGCGAGCGTAATTCTTTCGCGATCAGGGCAAGCTTCATCGGCGACACTCGCGAAAGGCTTTGTCCGAGGCCGCTCATCGGGGTTCCTTTCTGCGAAGCAGCAGTTCCACGTCGTCGTCCGTAACCTGTTCGATCTGCGATAGGATCCGGCTTACCTCCTCGTCTTGGGCGCGGGGCGGCACGATGGGCGCCGGCGCGATGCTGGAAAGGCGCTCATCCAGGTATCCGGCAATGGCCTCAATCGTCGGGCAATCAAAGACCAGCGAAGCGGGTAAGGACATTCCAAACTGCGCCGCCAGCACGTTTCGCAGTTCGACTGCCGTCAACGAATCGAAGCCGAGTTCCTTCAGCGGCCGCCGTGGATCCAGTCTCTCCGAAGGGTTGAGGCCTCTCACGATCGCCGCTTGATCGCTCACACTGTCGGAGAGCAGTTCGCGGCGTTCCCTCCGAGTGGCGTCGGCCAGGCGCGCCAGTAGGTTCGTTTGCACCGGGGCGGGCGCCCGGCCGCTCCCTGCTACCCTGGGCGCCATTTCCGGCATCTGACCCATCGAGATGACGATCTTCCCGATGTGCCGCGCCTGAGCCATGAACCGGAAGGCAGCCACCGAGTCGGCCGCCGCAAAGTCCTTGCGCGGCAGAGGCGTCAACTCTCCCTTCGCGAAGTGTTCGATTATGTCGACCAGCATCGTCCGATATTGCGCGGGATTCGTCATCGCAATCTCGCCGAGATCGAACGAGAAATACGCAACATTCCCCGGCAGTTGGGCGATTTGTTCAGGCGTCAGAATGCCGCTCTTGCCGATCTCGATAAATCGCCCATTGGCCCGAAGGAGCCCGAGGCTCGTGGCAATGAATTCTCCCGAGAGGGAGTTCAAGACAACGTCCACGCCTTCGCCGCTGGTCGCTTCTCGCACCCGTCCGGCAAAATCGAGAGACCGCGAGTCCATGACGTGCCGAATGCCTAAGCCGCGCAAAAACGAGCGTTTTTCCTCGTTACCGGCCGTGGCGAAAATCTCAGCGCCTACTCGGCGCGCCAATTGCACCGCGGCCAACCCGACCCCGCCCGCCGCCGCGTGAATCAGGATTCGGTCTGACGAACGAATCCGGGCCAAATCGTACAGACCATGACTCGCGGTCAGAAATGCCAGCGGGATTGCTGCGGCGTCCTCGAAGGTCAGCTGCGGCGGTTTGGCAACGGCGTACGACTCCGGAATCGTCACGTGCGAACCGATGCAACCGGCGGCTGAGGCGATCACTGCATCGCCTACCCGTAAGCATTCCACCTCTTTACCAACGGCCACTACCGTGCCGGCACACTCCCCACCCAACAGTCCGGCATCGCCCGGGTACATTCCCAACGTGTTGAGAACATCGCGAAAGTTCAGGCCAGCCGCGGCTACTCGAATCTCGACCTTTCCCGGCCCTGGCGCGGTTCGGGCCAATGGCTGATAGCCGAGATTCTCCAGCGCTCCGCGATTTGGGATTTCCAACCGGAAAGCCTGCTGCTCGTCTCTTGCCCGGTCAAGGCCGCGCAGCAGATCTTCCTTCGGCGCTCGCTTCAGATGAATTCCGCTGATCTCCGCGATTGAATCGCCGGATTCGTCAAAAATCAGCAGATCCGCCGTGAGCGATTCCGGGGTGCGGCCGCTCCAGGGACGCACTCGCGTGTGACACCACCGGGGGGCCCGGCCCGACTCTCGAAAAATCACAGTATCTACTGCGATCGGCACGTACGCAGTTCCCCCGGCATCCTGCGCCACTACCGCTCGCACCAACTGGAATCCGGTGTCGAGAACGCCAGGATGCAATCGGAACTGGCTGGCATCGTCGCCTCTCCGAGTCTCGCGGAACCTGCCGACCGCCTCACCAGCGCCACGCCACGCCGCTTCGAGCCATCGGAAGGTTGGGCCGTAAGGAAGCCCATCTTCCGCGATGTCGCGATAGAAGCCAGGCACATCGAGATCGGTCTCGCAGCGTACCCGCGCCTCAGCCAATGCGGCTGACGAATGAGCCGTACTCAGCCCGCGACGGACCGTTCCACGGGCATGCTCCGGCCATGAACCCGAGCCGTCGCGGCTGACAACGCGGAAAGAGGCCGTGCCTCCGGCCTCTGGGGACAGCACGAGTTGCACTTTGCGCGTGCCTTCCTCAGGCAGCAATAGCGGCCGAAGGAAAACGCTGTCCTGAATCGCGCAGGCGCTTTCGCCCGATGGCGACTCCGCTGCTGAAAGCGCCATGGCGAGGAGCATCGCAGCCGGCACGACTGCTGTTCCGTAAAGGCGGTGATCATTGAGCAGGGGCCAGCGTACGCTCCACTCGGCATCGAAAACCGTTTCTTTGATCAGTGGGGATTGCGTGCGGTGCGAGATCAGTGCATGAGCCCCCTCCGATTGCCCGCCCCGATGCGAAGGCCAGTATCGTTTGTGCTGAAACGGGTACTGCGGTAACGCTACGCGCAGGCGCGAATATCCGCGATCAACACCACTCCAATCGACCTCCACGCCATTCAAATACAGATTCGCGAGATCCTCGAAAATCTGCTCCCATTCCCCTGGAGCCCCTTCGTCATGTCTGCGCCCTAGAGTGAGGATCAGCCCATATCCCAGCTCGTTCAGTCTGGTCAAGCCGTCAGCCCCTCGGATCAGCGGAATCCGCCCGCGTGCTTGGACCGCCGCGGCGCTGGCCGCGGTGCCCGCTGCAAGTCCCAAGGCATCTACCAACGAGTAGACGCCCGCGCCATATGCCGCGGCCAGTTCTCCGCTGCCGTTTGCCCACACCGCCCCAGGTTCCACTCCCCATGAGCGCCACATTTGCCACAGTCCATAATGTGCCGCGAATTCAGTTAGGCCCGCGGCGGCGCTCGGCTCGACCGGCAATTTCGGCTGTTCCCTCAGTTCTCGTACTAACCCCGCGCATTCGTCCCAGCCCTTACGAAACGCCCGCTGGGTCACGTAGAGCGTGTCCTTCGCCCTACTGACATCGGCCATGACCGCCGCGATTCGTTCCCGCTTTCCGGGCTGCACCTGGCGCGCCTCGGCAGACCTCAATTTTGTCTGTGCTTCCTTGGTTGATGCCGCCACGATCGCGATTCGATGAGCAAAATGCGCGCGTCCTGCGTTAGCCGAGTAGCAGATGTTACCCAGGGACTCGGTGGATGTCTCGAGGTACTCCATGAAACGTTCGGCAAGCTCACGAAGTGCGCCCTCGCTTTTGGCCGAGAGACAGAGCAGGTGCCTGGGACGGTCGAATCCTTCAACCTCCCTTTCGCGCTCCGGGGCCTCTTCCACGATCACATGCGCATTGGTTCCGCTGTAGGAAAACGCGCTCACGCCGGCGATCAGCTTGCCCGGTGCAGCCCAGGGTTCCAAGGCCGTCGGGACCCGCAGCGGCAGCGTATTCCAGTCCAGGTTTGGATTTGGTCGGTGGAAATGCAGATGCGCTGGTATCTGACGGTGTTGCAGCGAGAGCACCACTTTGATAAGCGCGGCAACACCCGCAGCCGCCTCCAGATGACCAACGTTGGTCTTCAGGGTGGCAATTGCAACACGCCCCATGTCCTCGCGATTCCCGCCAAGCACCTCGCCGGCTGCTTCCAATTCGACCGAATCGCCCAGGCTGGTAGCAGTGCCATGCGCCTCCACATAGCTCACCGCCTGCGGCTCCACGCCCGCATTTGCCAGCGCGGCACGAATCACTGCACGCTGCGCCGCTCCGTTGGGAGCGGTGAGCCCGTTGCTCCTTCCGTTATGATTGATGGCGGAGCCGCGAATGACCGCCAGAATGCGGTCTCCATCCGCCTGCGCGTCCGACAACCGCTTCAGTACTATGACCCCGCATCCCTCGCCGCGGACATACCCATCGGCCTCGGCGTCGAACGCTTTCGAACGGCCATCCCGCGCGAGTGCCCGCAATTTCGAGAAATAGACGGTTCCTTCCGGCCATAACAAAAGATTGACGCCGCCGGCCAGTGCCATGCGGCACTCTCCCTGGCGAAGGCTCTGGCACGCGATGTGCGTCGTGATCAGGGAAGAAGAGCAGGCCGTGTCCACGGGAAAATTCGGCCCGTTCAGTCCGAGTACGTAACACAATCGGCCCACCGCAACACTAAAGTGGCTGCCGGTTCCCGAAAACGGGTTGATCGAAGCCGGATCGCCGGTCAGGTGCAGCTTGGAGTAATCGTCGTTACTCAGCCCCATGAATACGCCGGTTTGGCTGCCCACCAGTCTGGCAGGGGATTGCCCCGCGTTCTCCAGAGCGTGCCACGCCGTTTCTAACAGCAGCCGCTGCTGGGGATCGAGGCACTCCGCCTCCTGCGCGGAGATTCCGAAGAATTCGGCATCGAAGTGCGCGGGATCGCGGTCCAAGAATGCGCCGTGGCGGGCATAGCTTTTGCCAGCCGCTCCGGGGTCCGGATCGTAGTAGTCCTCCAGATTCCAGCGATTCGGCGGCACTTCTGTTACTGCGTTCACGCCGTCACGCAGCAGACGCCAGAACGATTCCAAATCGCTGGCGCCCGGAAACTCGCAGGCCATCCCGATGATCGCGATCGGCTCGTGCCGCGAGCGTTCCAGTGCCTCCAACTTGGTCCGCATCTTCTTCAGTGCCACCAAGGCCTGCTTCAGTTGCGATAGTTCGTCCGTCTGTTCCGGTCTCTGGCTCATGCCTTCCGTCACTCAGTCCGCCAACCGTCCGATTAATTCCAACTCCGCGTTCAGCATCGCCTGTAACTCCGTTTTGGACAGGTCCGAGAGCTCTGGGTCGCTCATCGGTGGCGCCACCGCAGTTTCCGCTCCTTCCAAGGACAACCGTTCTGCTAAATGGGCTGTAATGGCCCCCACTGTCGGATAGTTAAAGATCAACGTCGGAGGGATAGTGAATCCCAGGCCTTTTGCTAATGCTTTGGTGAGATCCAAGGCCATCAACGAATCGAGACCCAACTCTCGCAGCGGCTCTTCCGGCGATAAGGCGTAACCGGGCTCCAGCCCCAGAACGCCCAGCGCCAGTTTGCATACGTGATCTTCCAGAATTCGGCGCCGCTCATTTCCAGGTGCTTTTGCGATCGCTCGCGCCAGACTGCCCTGCTCCTCCGGCCGCTGCGTTCGGGGGCGGCGCGCGCTGCCCTGCGGCTTCACGCGGCTCAATAGCGGATTGGCTTTCCACGCCAGGTGGTCGTCAGATTTGGCCCAATCGGCCATCAGCACCGCAACTTGCGCGCCTTCATAATGCAGAACCTCCGCGAAAATCTCGAGGCCGGCTTGCGGATTGATGAGATGAAGTTCCTGCGCACGCCAGCGGCGCTGTATCGGTTCACCCAGCGACGAAGCCATTCCTATTTCGGCCCACGGGCCCCAGTTGATGCTAACGCCGGACAGTCCCAGGGCGCGGCGATGCGCCGCCAGGGAGTCCAGCGAGGCGTTGGCAGCCGCATAGTTCGCCTGGCCGGGCGAGCCGAACAGCGAAGCCAGCGAAGAGAACAACACGAAGAACTCCAAATCAGCCGCGCGAGTTAAGAGGTGCAGATTCCATGCACCCACCGTTTTCGGATACAAGACCCGCTGGAAGCGAGCCCAATCCTGCTGCGGCAACAGCCCATCGTCCAGTACGCCTGCCGCGTGCACGACTCCCTTGAGTGGTGGCATGGCCAGCTGAATCTGACGGAGTAGATCCGCCATCTGGGTTTCGCTCGCCACGTCGGCACGGATGACGCGCACGTCTGCCCCTTGAGCACGCAGTCCTTCGATGCGCTCTGCCGGTTCTCCCTGCGGCTCCGACCGGCTGATTAGAACCAAGTGCCGCGCGCCTCTCTCCACCAGCCAAGCCGCAACCTGCAACCCCAGACCGCCGCAACCCCCGGTAATCAGGTAGCTCGCGATAGGCGAAATCGCGGGTGGCGCCCGGCGTTCCGCCGGCATCCGGCCCAGGCGCGGAACATAGCGTTCCGCTCCACGGAACGCGAATTCGCGATCCATCAATTGGAGCGAAATTTGTTCCACCACCATCCCAGCTTCGGTTGCAGGGCAAGCCGAATCGAGATCGATCAACCCGCCCCATCGCTCCGGGTACTCCTGCGCCGCTACCCGTCCTAACCCCCACAAGACCGATTGCATGACGGCAGGCGGCGGGTCACCCAATTGCACGGATTGTGCGCCTCGCGTCACCATCCACAGCCGGAATCCCTCCGGAGCCCGCTCCAATTCGCGCGCCAGCCACAAAGCGGTCTCCCAGGCCGGCTCGCCGGATTTGCTGTCGCCTTCCGAAATGCCCGCGGTGGGCCAGAAATACACTGCTCCCCGCAACCGGGGCTCGGTACCGTTAGTGTCAGATACTGCCTTTGCGAATAGCTGCGCGCGAACGGATTCGGAACCTGCTCCCGCCGGTGCCACACTCACGATATCGCCGCGCTTCCGCAGAAGGTCCGCCGTCGACTTTGCTGTCACGTCCTCATCGGCGAATAGTATCCATCGTCCCGGTGGGCTTGCTACCTTCGGCGCAATTGGCTCGCACGGCTCCCACCCGAGGCTGTACATCGACCCGGTGACAGGGCTTCTAAGAGCCCGCAAAAGCGAATCCCTGACCGCACGCCGCAAGTGGATACCCTCAATCTCCACAACCGGCTCGCCCGATTCGCGGATGACCCGAATATCACCGGTAAAGACTTCGCCCGTCTTAGAGTCGCCCCGCCGCAGCGCGGCATGGCACCACAATCGTCCCGCCGGCCTCTCGAAGAACCGGACATGGTCAATCCCCAGAGGAACAAATGCGTTTCCCTGCCGAACCGCTTCTTCAGCAAAGAGCCGCGGCGCCCCGATTACCGTAAAAATCGAATCGATCAGCCCGGGGTTTAGCCGGTACGATTCGAGATCGTCCCCCTCTTCCGGAACCCGGAAAAAAGCCAGTGCTTCATCCTCGTTCCGCCGCACCTCATCGACCCAGCGGAACCGCGGGCCGAAATCGAAGCCGAGTCCCTCAGCGTGTGCGTAGAAAGCCTCCTTGCTTAATCGCTCGCCGCACCGCGCCTGAATCGCCGCCACATCGAACCGCGATTTTTCCGGCTCCACGGCTGTGCCTTGCGGCGCCGTAATCGTACCCGCGGCATGTACTGTCCAGGAATCCGCTTCCAGTTCCGATCCCGTCCCGCAACTGTAGACCTTGTACTCGAAACTCCCGCCGGCGACTGGAGTGAGAATCATCTGCACTGTGCGCGAACCGGACTCTGGCAGGATGATTGGCTCGATAAAGGTCAGTTCCTGCAAAACCGCCGCACCGGACGTGGCCGCCGCTGCATCCAACGCCATCGATACTTCCACGGCGCCTGGGACGACCACTTTTTCGTACAGCCGATGTTCGCCCAAGAGAGCTGGCGCATCCGCTGAAAGCTGCGATTGAAACTGAATCTCCCGGAGCGCTGAATGCATCCGCCGGCCCAGTAGCGGATGCGCGGGCTCTTCGTTCCGTTCCACCGATTTCGTGCTGGACGCGCCGCCGCTCACCCAGCAGCGCTGCCGCTGGAACGGGTACGTTGGCAGACTCGTCTTGCTGGGCCGGACATCGTAGAACCGGTCCCAGTCAAGGTCGAATCCGCGAACGTACAACGCCCCGGCCGCCTCGGCCATCTGCCTGCAATCGTCGCGCCCCCGACGAAGCGACGACAGCCACAACCCTTCGCCCGAGGCGCAGCACCGGCGCCCCAGGCCGCCCAACACCCCATCGGGTCCAACCTCCAGGAAGATTTCACAGCCTTCCGAGCGCAGCCTCTGAACTCCTTGCTGATACCGCACGGGATTGCGAAGCTGGCGCGTCCAATATTCAGCATCGAGTGTCGCGCCTTCGCAGACCGCGCCATCCAGATTGCGCACCAGCGGCACCCGGGCCGCGCCGAAAGCAACGGCGGACGACATCCGCCGGAACTCCTCCATGATTGGGTCCATGAGCGCCGAGTGGAAGGCGTGGGACACACGAAGCTCATGGACGGCTGCGCCATCTTTCTCGAGCTCGCGCTTGACCCGGGCTACCCCCTCTTTCCGGCCCGAGACGACGATGCTCTCCGGCCCGTTTACGGCCGCAATCGAGACCTCCCCACCCGCGCGGGCGATCGCCCGCCTTACCCGGTCCTCATCGGTCAGCGCGGCCGCCATTGTTCCTTCCCCGGCCGGAAGACTCTGCATCAGGCGTCCGCGTTCCGCGATGAGGGAGAGCCCTTCCCGCAGCGGCAGGATTCCAGCCACGCAGGCCGCGACATATTCGCCTACACTATGGCCGATCACAAAATCCGGCCGCACTCCCAGAGAGCGCCACATTTCGCAGACGGCCCACTCCAAGGCGAACAGCGCCGGCTGGGTCCTGGCGGTCTGATCCAAGCCCTCACCGCTTTCGTAGAGAAGCTTCGA
Source organism: uncultured Solibacteraceae bacterium (assembly GCA_964554945.1). GTDB lineage: Bacteria > Acidobacteriota > Terriglobia > Bryobacterales > Bryobacteraceae > PSRJ01. The sequence continues at coordinate 15,285 of CAZKQQ010000017.1, forward strand.
CACCCGGCATCCCAGATAATGTTCGAGAACCTCGTCGCAGGCGTCCAGGGCTTCTCGAAACACGCGGTTCCGGTGGTACAGTGCCTTGCCCATGCCGGGGTATTGCGAACCCTGACCGGTGAACAAAAACGCGATCTTTTCCCGTTTGTTGGGGCGGCTCTCACCGTCCACGCGCCACTTGCTCAGCTTCTCTCGGATTTCTGCGGCGTTATCCCCGTTCACCGCAAGGCGATGAGCAAAATGGGAGCGGCCGGAATTAGCGGTGAAACACACCGCCTCCATCGGTGCCGGGGTTTCTCCCAAATAGACCTCGTACCGGTGTGCCAGTTCCCGGAGAGCAGCTGGGCTCTTAGCCGACAGGCACAGCGGACTCACCGAACCGTCGGTTTCAGGCAACGGCTTGCTCGGCGCCTCGGCGAGTACGACATGCGCGTTGGTCCCGCTAAAACCAAACGAACTCACGCCCGCGATCCGCCGTCTCGCCTCCCGTTCGGGCCAGGGAAGTGACGAGACCGGAATCGTAATGGGCAATGTGTGAAGCGGAATCTCCGGGTTGACGGTCTGGAAATTCAGATGGCGGGGAATCTCACGGTTGCGCAAGGCCAACACGACCTTAATTAATCCCGCGATGCCAGCGGCCGCTTCCAGATGGCCGATGTTTGTTTTGACCGAGCCAACAACGAGCTTGTTCTCAGCGGACCGGCCCTCGCCGAGGGCCGCCGCCAGCGCCTGCATTTCAATAGGGTCGCCGAGCAACGTACCCGTGCCGTGCGCTTCCACGTAATCTACGTCCGCCGGCTTTACAGACGCACACTTCAGCGCATCCTTGATCAACATCTCCTGCGCCAGCCCATTCGGCACGGTAAGCCCGCTGCTCCTGCCGTCATGATTCACCGCCGAACCTAGCACCAACGCCAGCACCTGGTCTCCCGAAGCAACGGCATCGCTCAACCTTTTCAGGATTACAATCCCGCAACCTTCGCCCCGGCCATACCCATCCGCGGCCTTATCGAACGTCTTGCACCTGCCATCGGGCGCCATCATGCGCGCACGCGATAGTCCCACCGTCCCTTCGGGCGATAGGATGAGATTCACGCCGCCCGCGATCGCCAGGTTGCATTCGCCGAGCCGCAAATGCTGGCACGCCAGGTGCACCGCTACCAGCGACGAGGAGCACGCCGTATCCAGTGCTATCGAAGGGCCCTGTAAGCCAAGGCTGTACGACAGCCGGCCGGCCGCCAGATTGCGTGCGTTGCCCGTTACATAGTGGGCGTCAATGCGGCGCAGATCCCCGTCTTTGGCCAGTTCCGAATACTCGTCGGTGCAAACTCCGATGAATACGCCGGTGCGCGTGCCGTGCAGCTTTGCCGGCGCCTGGCCCGCATTCTCGAGCGACTCCCAGACAACCTCGAGAAGCAGTCTTTGCTGAGGATCGATAGCCGAGGCTTCCCGCGGAGCAATGCCGAAAAAGTGCGCATCGAACTGATCGACCTGGTCCAAAAAGAACCCCTGGCGCGACGACGCGAAGCCCGGCACATCGGGATCGGGATTATAGAGGGCATTCGCATCCCAACGGTTGCGCGGCACTTCCCGCACCCCGTCCCGCCCCTCCCGCAACAGGCGCCAGAAAGCGTCAGGATTTTCGGCACCGCCCGGAAAACGGCAACCAATACCTACGATCGCAATCGACTCCGCCCTTGCGTTCTCCAGGTGGTCGATGCGGGCCTGCATCTTGCGTAGAGCCAGCAGCGCAGCCTTCGCGGATTCGGGTGGAGTAATTCCTTGGCGCTCGCTCATCCTATTTCGTTCTCTTCCCTGGCCGCCAGTTCCCTCGCCAGCAACATTTCAGCTTCAGCTTCGGAGAGCTCCTCGATCGGAATTTCCGCATGCTCTGAATAGATTCGATCCTTCCGACCGGCCTTTGTTGGGGGTTCCAGCACAGCAAGCCTGCAACCGATCTGCTTGGCCAGTTCCTCAACATTCGAGTAGTTGAAGATCACGCTTGACTCCAAAGGCGTTCCGGCTAGTATCTCAATACACTTTCTCAGCTCAACCGCCATCAAGGAATCCATCCCCATGTCGAAAAAACCCTGCCCTGGGTCTACGGCGTCGGCGCAACCAATTCCCATCACCCGCGCGACTTCTTCCCGGATTCGATCAGCCAACAACGGGATGCGGCGGTCCACCGGTGTGGCCTTCAACGCTTGCAGAAAATCGGAGTCGCCAGAAGTCCCCGCTCCCCGCGCGTTCGCGCTTCGGAACATTTTCGCAAAGAACGGCCGCGCCGCCTTTGCCGTGATCACAGGCTGGAAGACACCCCAATCGACGTCTACCGCTATCCTGTGCGCTGACTGCGACCCCAGGAGGCTCCCAAAAACGTCGATGCCCTCCTGCGCGGAAAAACCTGTCATTCCGCTCCTCTCCAGCCAAGCGCTGTCTGAACGGGTGGTCATTCCTAGATTCCAGGCGCCCCAGCTCATGCTCAGCGCCGGTAGTCCGAGGCCCTGCCGGTAATGAGCCAGGGCATCGAGAAAATGATTGGCCGCGGCATAAGCGCCCATGTTGACCGAGCCCCACACGCCCGCGACCGAGGAGCACAGGACAAAGAAATCGAGCTTTTCACCGGCGGTCAGTCGGTGCAAGTTCCACGCGCCAGCAACTTTCGGACCCATAACGGCATTCAAAGACCGCGAATCCAGTTCCAGAACCGACCGTCTCTCCAAGACACCGGCGGCGTGTATTACACCACGAAGCGGTCCGGAACTGTTCTGCACCCGGTCGATTAACTCCGCCATCCGGGAATAATCCTGCACGTCGGAGGCGACCGCTTGCACGGAGGCGCCCTTGCCCTCGAGGTTGGCAACAGCTGTGGCGGCTGAACCGGTCATTCCGCCGCGCCCGGTCAGCACCAGACGGCGCGCGCCGTGGTGCACCAGCCACTGCGCCATCTGGATTCCCAGGCCGCCCAGCCCGCCAGTGATCAGATACCAGGAATCAGGCTCGATTCGGGGGGCGCCTGCGGACAAATCGGAGTCGCGACTAAGGCGGGGCGCGAAACAGACACCGTTCCGGAACGCGACCTGATCCTCGCCGTCGAAATGCAGGATGTGGTGCGCGATCATGGCGGCCGCGTCCGCATCCGTGGAATCCTCCAGGTCGATCAATCCACCCCAGATTTTCGGGTGTTCCAGCGAAACCACGCGTCCGAATCCCCAAAGGGGCGCTTGCGCGACGTTCAAAATCGCCGGTGTCTCCACCGGCTGCGCCCCGCGCGTCACGCACCACAGCCGTGCTTCTTTGCGGCGACGGACCAGTTCCTGGACCCATTGGAGCATCGGCGCGCAGCACGTCGCCTCTCCCGGCGCCGTCGCATCGAGGCCTGCCAAGTACACGACTGTTTGACCCAGCGGAGCTTCACGCTCGTCTGCGTTCAGCACTCGACAACTAATCCCGCGGCTCTCCAGCAACGAGCGCAGCGCTCCGGCAACTCCGCCGCTATCCGCGACGATCGCCCATTCACCGCTCACCGCCAATCGCTCCCTGCGCGACGTCACCGGCTCCCAGGCTATTTTGTACAGTCGCTCGTCCTCCCCTGCTTGAAACCAGCAGCGTTGCCGCTCGAACGGATAAGTGGGCAGCGCGACCTTGCGATATTCCTTCGGGGAATACGAGAAACCGTTGCCGGTTGCAACACTCGGGATTGTACCGGCGCGCCAATCTAGCAGTTGGCTCCGCATCTCTTCGACCGACTTACCCAATACTGTCACTCGATGCGCAAAAGCCGACCGGCCAGCTTCGGCCGAGTAACAGATGTCCCCTAAGTCCGCCGTCGTTTCCGCCAGGAAGCGATCATAGCGAACCGCAAGCGCCCGCAATGTCGCTTCGCTTTTCGCGGAGAGGCTCAGGTGGTGCACCCGCAATGCCCGGTGCACGTTTTTGAACTCCGGCGCTTCACCAATCACTACGTGCACATTCGTTCCGCTAAATCCGAAGGCGCTGACAGCGCCAATTCGTCTCTTCCCGGCCGTTGGCTCCCAGTGGCGCTGCGCCGTCAGCACCTCTACCGGGAGCTCACTCCAGCTTAGATGCGGATTCAGCTTCCTCAAATATCCCTGCGGCGGAATACTCCGAAAATCAAGCGAGAGTACCACCTTGATCAGCCCGGCAATACCGGCGGCAGCTTCCAAGTGGCCGATATTTGTCTTCACCGAGCCGATGGCCACCTTATTACCGTGCTCGCGGCCTTCACCCAGAACCGCAGCTAGTGCCTGGACTTCAATCGGATCCCCGAGCGAGGTCCCCGTGCCGTGGGCCTCCACATAATCCACTTCGCTCGGCTCAATGCCGCCATCGGCGAGCGCCTCTCGAATTACCGCCCGCTGCGCCATCCCATTCGGCACTGTAATCCCGCTGCTGCGGCCATCCTGATTCACGGCCGAACCGTGTATCACGGCCAGCACGCGGTCTCCGGCATCAAGCGCGTCGGAAAGGCGCTTCAGCACCACGATGCCGCACCCCTCTCCGCGCACGAATCCGTCCGCTTCTTCGTCGAACGCCTTCGACCGGCCGTCGCGCGAGAGCATCCGCGCCCGAGAGAGATTCACATGCACTGCCGGCGAAAGGATCAGGTTGACGCCCCCGGCCAGCGCGAGGTCGCATTCACCGGAACGCAGGCTACGGATTGCCAGGTGAACCGCCGCCAGCGATGAAGAGCACGCGGTATCCACTGCCATGCTGGGCCCCTGCAGCCCCAGCACGTAGGACAATCGCCCCGCGGCCGCGCTCAGCACATTACCTATGCCCGCATAGGAATCGAGATGCTGAAAATCGCCGGACCGCATCATCAGCTGCAGATAGTCGTTGGTGCTGATTCCGATGAACACGCCCGATCGCGTTCCCGCCAGTAGTTCCGGCGGGCATCCCGCGTTTTCCAGAGCTTCCCACGCCACTTCGAGCACTAGCCGTTGTTGGGGGTCCATACTGGCGGCTTCGCGGGGCGCAATGCCGAAGAACGCCGGGTCGAATTGATGCACTCCAGGGACGAATGCTCCGTAACGCGAGAACGTTTTTCCCGCGGCATCAGCGTTGTCGTCATAGTAATCATCCACACGCCAGCGGTCGGCCGGGACTTCAGTTACCGCATCTCCCCGTTCGCACATAAGCCGCCAAAACGACGCCGGGTCATCAGCGCCACCCGGGAAACGGCAGCCGACCCCAATCACCGCGATCGGTCCGCTCGCATCACGCTTAACCGGCGTCGCGGGGCTGAGCGCTGATGCCCCCAACATCCGTTCTGCCAGAAAACTCCGCAGCGCCTCTAACGTCGGGTAATCGAAGAGCAGTGTACGCGGCAGCGCAACTGCATCCCCTACCGCCGATTGCAGCCGGTTGCGGAACTCGACTGCCAGCAGGGAGTCCATTCCAAGGTCGAAGAATCCATTCCGGGGATCGATCCGGTGTCCGGCGTCCAGGCCCAGTGCCTTTGCAACGGCGGCTTCCAGATACCGGTCCAGTTCTGCCCGTCTCTTTTCCGGCGGAGCGGCTTGTAGTAGGCGCACCAGTTCGGAGTTGATACCTTGGTCGCTGGATCCTCCTTCCATCCGCTCCAGCAGCGGCCGTGCCCGCCGCGCTTCGTAAGCCGGTTTGAAAACTCGCCAGTCCACCTGCGCCACCAGTGCCTGGGACACGCCGTGTGCCAGCAACCGGCCCAATGCCCCCAGCGCCGTGCCCGAATCAATTTTGGCGAGCCCGGTGCGGGCCAGCGAGGCGCCAGACTCCCGCGCGGACATGCCATGCTCCTCCCACGGCCCCCAATTGATCGACAATGCCGGCCGCCCCGCGGCCCTGCGATGCGCCATAAGGCTATCGAGAAACTGGTTTCCAGCCGCGTACGCGCCGAAACCATGTGCGCCCCAAACCGATGCCACCGACGAAAAGCAGACAAAAAAATCGAGGTCCATTGCCTCTGTCAATCGATGCAGGTTCCATGCTCCGGCCACCTTGGGGTTTAGATTAGCCCGCAAGGTCTCTGCGTCGAGATCCTGGATTGCTCGTGGCCGCCATACTCCTGCCGCATGTACGACTCCGCGAAGCGGCCGCCCCGATTCTCGGATCTCGCCGAACAGGGCGGCCATGCGCTCGATGTCGGTAACGTCGGCTCGCGCTAGCACCACCTTCGCGCCAAGCGCTTCGATCCGGCGGACGTCGGCCATTCCGCGCCGGCCGCAAAGAACCAGTTGGCGCGCGCCGGCTTCCGCCAGCCATTCTGCAACCTTGAGTCCGAGGCCGCCAGTGCCGCCCGTTATAAGATACGTCGCGTTGGGCTGAACTCTTACGGCTGTCTCGCTCATCTGCGCCGACCGCGTCAGGCGTGGCGCGAATCGCCCAGCGGAACGCAGCGCGACCTGGTCCTCCCCGTCTGGGCTGTGGATTTCGGCCCACAGAGCGGACACCTCGTTCTCCCACGTTCCTGACGGAAGGTCTATGAGTCCGCCCCACGATTCCGGATGTTCGAGGGCGAAAACACGTCCCAAGCCCCAAATAGTCGCCTGCCACGGGGCCGTCACCCGATCCGCTTCAGATATCGTTTGCGCCCCGCGTGTCACCAACCACAGGCGGGCTGGTGGCGTGAGCGCGGCCGCGGCTTGCATCAGCTTGACTACGCCCTCGCACATCCGGACGCTCTCGTCCAAGTCGCAACCGAGCGGGCCCAGGTAAATGACGCGGCGCGACGGGCCGATTGCCGCAATCTCGGTCGACACTGTGCATCGCTCTCCGCTCTCTCGTATGCACCGCGCCAGCGCATCCGCTAGTGCGCTTCCTCCTAGAATGAGCCAATCGCCGCCCTCCCGCTGGCGCAGTTCAGCCTTAGGCGTGGATTGCCATTGCAGGGAGTAAATCGAATCTTCCAACAGAGGATCTGCCGTTACAGCCGGCTCGATCCAATAGCGCTTGCGTTGGAATGGATAAGTAGGCAGGTTCACGCGGCGCCATTGCCCGGTTGAATACAGTGTCGCCCATTCGATCGCCGCCCCCCGCGCGTACGCCTCAGCCAGTTTCTCCAAAGCGCGGCGCCGTCCCTCTCTCCCGGGTTCTTCGATCGACCAAGAGCCCGTTTCGGTTGAGTCAAGGTTGGCTTCGGTGCCGCCTTCACCACTACGCAGGAAAGAGTCGAGTTTGCCTCGCATTTCCTCCGCGGATTCGGCCACCGCCGTGAACCTGTGCGCGAAGTGCCGTCGGCCCGTATTCGCTGTGAAACAAATGTCGCCCAGCGGTTCCGGAGCGGCCGAAAGGTATTGGTCGAATCGCTCCACCAATGACCTCAGGGCGTGCCGACTCTTGGCCGACAGGGTCAGCAAGGATGCCATCTCGTTCCGAATCGCGGATGGCGTGGTCGCGGGCGCTTCTTCCACGATGAGGTGCGCGTTCGTTCCCCCCACGCCGAACGAACTAACTCCCGCCAGCCGCGGCCGGCCCGTCCGTTTCCATTCGCGCGGCGAGGCATTAACAATGAAGGCGCTTCGTGCAAAATCGATGTTCGAATTCGGTTTTTCGAAGTGCAGAGTCGGCGGAATCATCTCGTGTTTCAGCGCCAGCACTGTTTTGATCAGGCCCGCCATCCCGGAAGCCGCCTCCAGGTGGCCGATGTTGGTCTTCACCGAGCCGATTCCGCAGAAGCCCTTGGCTTGAGTTGCCGCCTCAAATACTTGTGAGAGCGCCGCTATCTCACAGGCATCGCCCAGCGGCGTGCCCGTTCCATGCGCTTCCACGTAATCTATCGATTCCGCACTCACCCCCGCCATCGCCTGGGCTTGCGCGATCACTTCGGCTTGGCCCTCGACGCTGGGGGCTGTGAATCCCATCTTCCCTGAACCATCGTTATTTACCGCGGATCCGCGAATAACCGCGTATATGCTGTCGTGATCTTCCAGCGCATCCGCCAGCCGTTTCAACACGGCAACGCCGGCACCGCTGCCTGGGACGGTTCCCTGGCCGTCCGCGTCAAAGGCCCGGCAGTGTCCATCGGGCGAAAGGATTCCTCCCTCTTCGTACACGTAGCCGAACCGGTGCGGCACCCGCACGGTAACGGCGCCTGCCAAAGCCAGGTCGCATTCATGATTCAGCAGAGCCTGGCACGCCGTGTGGACTGCCACCAACGAGGTCGAGCACGCCGTCTGCACGTTGATGCTGGGTCCCTTTAGATTCAGCTTGTAAGAGACGTGAGTCGCCAGATAGTCCTTATCGTTGGCCGTCAGCGTCATTAGGTTTTCCGCGGAACCCATGGGTGCAAGCGTTTTGCACAGGTTCGAAAGCAGGTACCCGCTGATATTTGCCCCCGCATACACCCCGACTTGAGCGCCTTCGTGCGCCCCGGCGTGGCCTGCGTCCTCCAGCGCCTCCCAGGCGCACTCCAGGAATAGACGGATCTGGGGATCCATGGCTCGAGCTTCGCGCGGTGTGAAACCGAAGAAATCCGCGTCGAACTGCTCCACTCGGTCCAAGACCCCCGCCGCCTTCACGTGGATTCGTCCGCGCAACAACTCCCCATCGACGCGCCCACTCGCATCCTCACTGCTGAAGTGCGTGATTGATTCGACGCCGGCCGCCAAGTTCGTCCAGTATTCGGCAATACTGCCCGCACCCGGGAACCGGCACGACATGCCCACGATCGCGATGCGTCCGGCGGTTTCTTGTAGCCTGGCCATGGCGCTTTATTGTCCTAGGGCTTCGCGGCGTTTCCGTGCGCGCTCTTGGGCCTGCCGGAGGATTTTCGGGGGCGCTTGCTCCTCGGCCATAAATGCCGCCAGGGAAGATACGGTTGGATGTGCGAACAGCCGCGCCACGGGGATCTCCCGATTCTGTGTGGCCCTCAGCCGGCGCTGTAACTGAACCAGATGCAACGAAGTGCCTCCCAGTTCGAAGAAGTTGTCGTTGATACCGATCCTCTCCAGTCCGAAAATCTCGCAGGCGGCTCGACTCAGGATCTCCTCCAAATCCGACCGTGGTGCCGCGTCGGGTCTCGCCAGTCCTGGTGCGGGCAACCGCTTACGGTCAACCTTGCCGTTGCTGGTCAGCGGCAATTCACCCATCATCACGAACGCTGCAGGCACCATGTAATCGGGCAGTTTGGTCTTCAGGTAGGTTCGAAGATCCGCGAAGGGCAGGTTTGGCTCCCCATCCAGCAGACCTCCCACCATGCTGTGCGCCAGGATTGCCGTGTCACTCAGCCCGAGCCGCTCGCGTACTGCGTTGAAATCCAAGCCGCCAATCGGGCACACGCCCAAGCCGCACTTCGATGCGGCCGACATCAGCAACTGGCTCATGTACCCGGCTTCTACGAGACAGAAGTCTCGCGCCAGGTCTCCATACATCGGTTCGATCGCCTGCAGCTCGCCCACCAGAAAGAGCGAGAACGCCGAAGATTCGAAGATCGGTTGATTCTCTGCGTCGTGGACATTGGCTTCCAGCGCCGATTCCGACACTTGCATCAACCGGTGTTCTCTGGGGTGGTAATAATAGAATCCCGCGTCGATGCCTTGCACACGCCCCGGCCTTGCATAGAGATACGCCTGAACCGGATATAAACTGCCTGCCGACGGATAGCGATATTTCAACAACGGCGAGCCGTCTACCTGGATCCCCTTCAATTGGGCCAGCCATTCGCCAATCTGTCGGCTAGCTACCGCTGTGCCCCCAAACGTCCGGCTGCTGCAGCGCGCCAGGTACTCTTTACGCAACTCTTCGGCCGGCGGTGAAGCAAGCGAAATACCCGAACCGTTCAGGTCCGCCCGGATTCCCGGTTCGCGCAGCTTGAAGGCCGCGCGTTGGACCGAGTCTGCATTGGGCATCCCCGACCGCTCGCCGTGCCGCACCACGTAAGCGATCAGATGCTTGTCGCCGCGCGCTTCACCACCCACTGTGACCACTGCCGCTTTGACACCCGGGTGCGCCAGCAGCGCAGTCTCAATTTCGCCCAACTCCACCCGGTGCCCGCCGATTTTTACCTGGAAGTCCTCACGACCCAGAAATTCAATCGTTCCATCCGGGAGATAGCGTCCTAAGTCGCCAGTCTCGTAGAGCCGCTCGCTGGTCCGGGGGTGAACGAAGAACCGTCTGTTCGTGAGCACCTCATCGCGCCAGTATCCTCGCGCCAAACCGGCCCCGCCGATGAAGAGTCGCCCCGGAACCCAAACCGGGCAGTCTTCCAGACGCTCGTTCAATACATGAAACGTCTGGTTTCTCATCGGAACGCCGTACGGGATACTGGTCCACGTCTGTTCTACCTTGGCGATCTCATACCAGATCGACCAGATCGAAGCCTCGGTCGCTCCGCCCAGGCTCACCACCTGCGCGGAGTGCGCGTGCCGTCGGATCCGGTCGGGCAGCGATACCGGAATCCAATCCCCGCTCATCATCACGAGCCGGAGCGTGTCCAGGCCTGCATCCGGGAGACCTTCGACAAACTCCATGAGGATTCGCATCAGGGCGGGCACAGAGTTCCAGAGCGTGACCCGCTCTCTACGGATCAAGGCAAGCCACTCGGCAGGATCCTTGCCGGAACCGGCGTCTGGCAACACAATCGTTCCGCCCGACGCCAGCACGCCGAAAATGTCGTACACGGAGAGATCGAAACTGAGTGACGAAAGGGCCAGAACGCGATCGTTCGGCCCCACCGTGAAGCGATTGTTGATCTCTGCAATGGTATTCAATGCGCTGCGGTGCTCGATCATTACACCCTTGGGCTCGCCCGTGGAACCGGATGTATAGATCACGTAGGCCAGATCTTCGGCCCGAGAGTGTGGTTCGAGCGGCGCTCCCGCTGGCTCCTCGGCAAAGGAGCTATCTACGGAAATTCGCTCAATTCCGTCGGGCCATTCAAGCATGTCGGCAATCCAGGACTGCGTTACGGCAATCCGGACCTCGCCATGCTGCAACATGTAGCGGAGCCGCTCCTCGGGTAATGCGCTGTCCACCGGAAGGTATGCGGCTCCGGCCATTAAAATACCCAAGGCGGCAGCCACCTGCTCCCAGCCTTTCTCCATAACCACGGCGACGAGAGTGTTCGGCGCGGCGCCCTGTCGACATAAGCGTCGAGCTAAGGATCTTGCGGCAGCCAGCAATTCGCCGTACGTTAGGCTGCGACGGCCCGACACGATGGCGGGTTGTTCGGGATGCCGACTCGCCGCCGCCTCGAAGCCGCTGTGCAACAGCCCCTGAGGTGGCCTCGCAACCACGCTGTTGATCAACGCCCTTTGACGCAATTGGCCGGCCGGCGCCAGCGCCAGCGCGGTTTTCTTCCATTCCTCATCGCTTTCGGCAAGCCGGCCCAGTAGGCGCCCGAAGGCCCCCATCATGTCGTCCAGCATTCCTAGCGGGAATAGCTCATCGACGGCGTCCCAGTTGTAATGAAGCCGGCCACACTCTTCATACACGTGGTGATCCAGCCACACCTGTGGGGTTTGGCTGATGCTGAAAACTTCGTTGCCCAGCCACGCGGCTGGAGAACCCGCTTGATCCCGAGAACCCCGGTGGCCCAGAAGGCTGGTGAAAACGACCGGCATCGCGTGCGTGCCGTCACCCGTATGCGCCCGGTTCATCTCCTGCAGCACCCAAACCCCGCTCAGCTGCGAGTGAGTCAGATCCTCGGCCAGTTGCGCCTGTAGTTGCTGGGCACGCGTCTCGAAGCTTTCCGGCCTTCCGTTCCACGCCAACAGAATGGTCGATGTGAAATCGCCAACGATGTTGTTCACGTCCGGGTGAAGAGGTAAACGATTGAACAAAGTGACGTTCAGCGTGAATCGGTGGCTTTTGCTCCAGGCCGACAGCACCTCTGCGAACACTGCCGATAACAGCGCTGAAGCCGTCAATCCTGCTTGCGCTCCACGGCTCTTCAGCCGTTCCCATCGCTCCTCGTCGAGAAATCCTTTGCGCCTCGCAAAGCGAGGCCGCGCGACCTCGTCCGGTCTCTTTGCTAACGGCAATTCGGGTGCGGCAGGCAGTGTCTCGATGCGTTTGCGCCAGTACTGCTCCGCCGCTCGGAAGCGCCCGCTCTTCCGCAGCGATTGTTCTTCCAGCACATAGTCGCGGAACGTCAGAGTCAACCGCGGGAGCTCGCGTGTCGGATCAGCGTATAACTCGCCCCATTCGCGAAACAGCCGAAAAATACTGGCCGCATCGGCGATAAACAGGTCGATTCCCACGTGAATCCGCGTGATTTGATCGGAGATGTGCGTGGCCCTTAAGTCGAAAAGCGGCCACTGCTGAAGATCGAAGATCCGGTGGGACATGTTTGCCCGGATGGCTTGCAGCTCGGCCTCCCGCGTGGCGTTATCGAGTGCCCGCAGATCGGTCTCCTCGATCCGGTAGCATGGTGCTTCCGCGGCCATGCACTGTTCCGCTTCGGGCAGCGCCCGGGCCCGCAGCATGCCGTGCCTCTCGATCAGCCTCTGCCATGCCGACTCCAGCCGCTGCACGTCGACGCCGTCGCAGTCGAACTCCTGGTAGAAGTGGCAGCCTACGTTGCCCATCTCCATTCCATCGCTGCGGCCTACCCAATAGGCTTTCTGAATCTCGGCGAGCGGAAAAGGAAGATGTGCTTGTTGCGCGTCGGGCTCGATTTCGAACAGGCCTCCCTCCCGTTCCTGCTCGGTCCGCTGGTTCAACAACTGGAGGATTGCCGCTTTGTGCAGCGTCAGGCGGGAGACGAGTTCTGGGGTGAGTGCTCCCTTAGGAGCTCGCACACTCAACTGGTCGCCGTCCGCCGACAATTGAATGCTTTGATGCGCGATTTCGCTCAACAATTCGGTGACGTCGGTCATCACAATGTCGACAAGTCCCACTCAGCGTCGGTCTGCTCCGTCTTTCTCTCCGCCTGCACCGATTCGATCAGGGATTCCACTTCCATCTGCTCCATGAGCCGCTCGGCAAGTTGGCGTGCGCTCGCCCCTTCCAGGATCTTCACCACGGGCAGCCGTACCCCCAGCTGCGATTCAATGTGGTTCTTCAGTTCGATGGCCATCAGGGAGTCCAGGCCCAGCTCGATCAGCGGTTGTTCCGCGTCAAACTTCCGGGAATCCAGCCGCAGCACTCTCTGCGCCTGCTCCCGCACGCGTTCCACGAGCGCGTGGCGGCGTTCCTCCGGGCTGCCGCCGCGCAGGAAATTCCGAATGTGGGGTTCCTGGTGCCATGGCTGTGCGGCATCAGCGTCGTGCCGCGCCGCACCAACGAGTTCCCGGAACATGGCGGAACGGCCGGCAGCGGTCGATTCCGCGAACTTGTCCCAGTTCACGTCCGACACGGCTCGCTGGACCGCGCCCGCCTGAAGCAAATACTCAAGCGCCGCGAGCCCTTCGCGCGGCTCTATGTATGTCATTCCGTGTGACGCGAAATACGAGGCCAGATCTGCCTGGGCCGCGGCGCCGATTCTTGCCCATGCACCCCAGTTGATACTGGTTGCGGGAAGTCCCGCCGCACGGCGGTAATGCGCCAACCCGTCCATAAATGCGTTCGCGGCTGCATGGTTGGCTTGCCCTGCGGAACCCAGCAATGCAGCCTGCGATGAAAAGAGAACGAACCATTCCAGAGGCAGTTCCGCAGTCAATTCATGGAGATTCCAGGAACCCAGAACCTTGGGCGCAGCTACCTTCTCGAAGTGGATCCAGTCCTGCTGCAGAAGTGCCGAATCGTGCAGCACCCCAGCGGCATGAAATACGCCTGCCAAGGGTTGATCCGCCTCGATCGCTCGCAAAAGCACTTCCACGTCGTGCCGGCACGAAACATCCGCCTGGTACACCGTTACCCGGGCGGTTCCGTTCAAACCTTCGAGCACTCTGCGCGTCTCGGCCGACGGTGCACGGCGCCCCGCCAAGGCCACGTGCCTGGCCCCACGCTCAACCATCCATGGGACCAGCGCTAGCCCGAGCCCGCCCAAACCACCGGTGATAAGGTAGCTGCCGTCGCTGCGGAAACGAAGCTTCGGCCGGCTTGAACCGGCGCGAACTCGTGCGAGCCTCGCCACCTGACGCTTTCCGCCCCGGTACGCCAACTGATCCTCGCCGCGTGCTCCCATTACCTCGTTCACAATTCGTTGCGCATCGCCCGACGACCCAACAGGATCGAGGTCGATCATCCCTCCCCAATGTTCCGGATGTTCGTTTGCGACCACCCGGCCCAAGCCCCACATGGCCGATTGCGCGATCGAAACCGGGCTATCCTCCCCTTCGACGGGCTGCGCACCTCGAGTCACCACCCAGATCCCGCGCCGGTTCGACTCGCCCGACTTCACCAGCGCCTGCACAATCTCGAGCAGACGCCGGCAGCTCCGTTCTTGGTCGGCCGCCAGCGTCTCTGCCGTGGTGTCCGCGATGGTCGCGCTATCCAGCGCCGTCAGGTGGATTACGCCTCCGAGTCCGCCCGGAGGTATCGGGACCCCACAATCTTCGGGCACCAACACTGGCCGGCACCCGCGCGCCTCCAACAGCGCAGATGCTTCACGTCCTAGCCCGCCCTTATCCTCCAAAATCCACCAGGGAGCGTGCCTGCTGTCGGTAACGAGCTCTCGGGGTCCCGGTTTGCGGGCCAGCAGCACGGTTTGTCCCGAGCCGCCGTGTTCGGGCACAGCCGTGATTCCGGCGAACCCCACCTCTTCCAGCACCTGCAGCCACTTGCCCGCGGACAGGAGCGCATGTGCCGGCCGCAGGTCCCGGTCGGAAAACTTCCACCAACCGTCTGTCAAGCCGAATACCAGGTCCACCCAGCGGTCGCGCTGCGTGACTTCGAGCAGAACTAGGGATCCATCCCGTTTCACCATGCGGGCAATATGCCGCAGGCTCTTCCGCAGGTCGGCCGTGGCATGCAACACGTTGGCGGCAATCACTACGTCGTAGCTCTCGTAGTCGGTCGGCTCGCGTTCGACATCTATCAACTCGTACCGGATGAATGGATAGGTGCCGAACTTCTTCTTGCCGTGCCCCAGAAAGATGGGCGATACGTCACTGAACACATACTCAGTCCGGCCGGCGGGAAGTAGCGGCAGCACAGTTGCTGTTGCGCTTCCGGTACCCGCCCCGATCTCGAGAACGCGCAAGCGGCCTCCGCCGCTTGTCTCGATCGCGGAGGCCACTGTGTCGCGCAGGCTAGCGTTCGCAGTTCGGGAGAAGGCGGAGTCTGCGTAAAATGCCTCCGCTAACGCCAGTGAGCCGCTCGGGAACAATACCTGGAGCGCATCACATCCGCCCGTGAGCACATTCGGCAGCAATTCGCCGAGCCGTTCGAGCAGCGCCACTTCCGGGCCGCCGCCGGGAAAAGCTTGCCGGATCGAACGCGCCATCGCATGGGGGTCGTGCCTGGGAGGTGTCGAGACCACGCGCCAGTGATCGCCATCCCGTTGCAGGAATCCGCCTTCCTCAAGCATCTCCAACATTGATCCCAGCACCCGGCGGTGGGCAGGCGTCACCCGCGGTAGGTCGGAGGCAACGAACCGCGTCCCAAGCCTGAACTCGAGACCAACCTCCAGCAGCGTGTTAACAACATATGCTCCGGCCAATTCATTCAATCGCGGCGCAAGCTCCCCATATTTCTCCAGCCCACTTTCGCCACCGCTCCTAGGTAGGCCTTGTTCGCGCCACTCGACTCGATACAGCCACTCCGTCCAGGCCTGCGAGTCGCCGCTCCCTTCCGTCCGCCTGAGATGCAAACCTGTCAACTCGGCCACTACACCTCCAGCCTCGTCGAACAGTGTTACATCTGATGTAAAACTCTCTAACGAAGTCCCATCCTGCCGTCGTACAGTTGCGAAACTCCATAGCCTCGAACGCGGCTCACGCCAATAGAACCTCTCCAGGCTGACGGGCAAATAAGCGCACGGTTGACCGTCAACGGGCCGGTGCGGCAGCGCAGCGAACACCACTTGAAACGCCGCGTCCAGCATCGTCGTCATTTCGCACGATTGGGCCTGCGCCTCAATCCGTCCCAGCGCCTCTCTGGCCCCGCGCCACAACTGCTGGACCTTGCGGAACTCTGGCCCGTAGTGCAGTCCGGCGCGATCGAACTCCCGATACCACTCGTCTACGTCGACTGCGGCGCGGCAACGGCTTTGCGCTTCGCTCAGTCTCGTGGCCGCATTTGACGCAGGCCGTCGAGTTCCGATACTTCCATCGACGTGCAAACTCCACACGTCGCTGCCACCCGTTTGGCTGAAGACGCGAAACCGGTGCGTTCCGGCGCGGTCCGCTTCGAGGATCACACTAAGCCGATGTGCCGGATCGACCGAAAGGTATAAGGGTTCCTGCAGCGTCATGCCTTCGACCTGCCACTCTCCCGGTCCCAGTGCATCGGCGGCCGCCGTCAAAGCCATGTCCAGGTACGCGGCCGTGGGCACTAATACCCCGCCGCCAAAACGATGGTCAGCCAGAAACCCCGGCTGTCGTGAACTCAGTTGCCCTTCGAACTGAACCGGCTTCAGCGCGGACCGCACTCGCCGGCCCAATAGCCGATTTGCTTCGGCTGGGGCTGTGGACTGCGGCCGGTCGCCTGGCATGAACCAAAAGCGCGTGCGCTGAAATGGATAGCTGGGCAGCGCGACCCGTCGCCGCGGATGATCCTGGTCGAATTCACGCCAGTTCACTTGTATCCCGCTTGTCCACAACCTGCAGAGCGCCTCGGCCAGCCGCTCCCATTCGGCGCCGGAGGGAGTCAGTTCCACTACCTCTCCCGCAGCATCGCCCCGTTCCACCACGAATGCTTCCGGAATCACGCCCCACGAACGCCACAGATTTTCCAGCGCCGCCCGGCAAGTTCCGGCAACGTCCACGCTCGCGTGCTCCAGCAACGGGCGAATGCGTGGGTGGTCTCGGAGAAGCCGCGGAACAGCCCTTTCCCAGTCGCCTTCCGCCGAAACCAGAAAAGTTACGCGCGGCACTGACCCTTTGCGGGTTTCTTGGCTGAAGATGCCGTCGGCCTGCGAGCCCGCCGCGAACGATAGCAGCCGTTCCCGCATCTCTGCCGCGGAGCGGGCCCAAACCGCGAGACGCTGGTTCCATAGCGTCCTGCCCGTATTCGCGCTATAGCACACATCCTTCCACGATTCGTCCGTTAAGATCGCTGCATGGCGGCTCGCCAGTTCGCGCAGAGCTTCGGCGGTTTTCGCCGACAGCGTCAGCACATGGACCGGTCGATCCGGCTCGGCCGGAGCGTTCCTCCCGGACAGCGCGCGCCGGCTGCGTAACAGAACGCTGCTCTCCCCTTCGTCGCGCCGGCACGACGGAAGCACGATTCCCTCTTGTCTCGCGGTCGCAATGCTCTCTTCCAGCGCGTGCCCCATCACCGGGTGTGGTGATAGTTCCACGAAAGTCGTATATCCGTGTTCCAGTAGCCAGGCCATTGCCTCGGCAAGCAACACAGGATTCCGCAGATTGCGAGCCCAGTAATCGGCATCCAACGCCGCGCCCGTGACAGGAGCACCCGACAAAGTCGAGACCATCGGCATCGACGGGACCCGCGGCACGATGCCTGCCAGCCGCTCGCGCAATTCCTCCATGATCGGCTCTATCTGTGGGCTGTGCGCCGCTACGTTGATGTCGATTGCGGAACAATAAACTCCCCGCGAACTTAGGTATGCGACGAGGCTCTGGAGCGCGGCAGGGTTGCCCGAGAGAACGGTAGTTCGTGGGCTGTTATGCGCGGCTATCACAGCCTGCCCATCAAACCGCTCCAGATCTTTTTCCAGGTCTCCGGCCGCCAAGCCAACGATTGCCATTCCCCCGCCGGCCTGTTGCGCCTGCAGCCGGCTGTAGTGGTGTATGATCAGGGCCGCGTCCTGTAGGTCCAGCGCGCCGGCGATGTACGCGGCGGAGATTTCCCCCAGGCTGTGACCCACAACCGCGTCAGGGACGATACCCAACGCTCGCCACTGCGCCGCCAGCGCAACCTGAAATGCGAACAACAGCGGCTGTACTACCGAGACGTCTTTCCAACGCTCACCGGCCTGGAAGGAACCCAGTTCTTCGACAACGGACCACCCGGTTAAGGGTCGCAATGCGCGGTCACACTCTTCGAGTTTCGCCCGGAACGCCGGTTCTCTCGCCATTAACTCGCGTCCCATGCCCGGCCATTGCGGCCCATACGGCGAACACACAAAAACCAGACCGCCCGCGACCTGCTGGAGCGGCGCGACCCGACTGCTTGCCATCGGCTCGAGACCGCCATATCCTTCCAGCACTAAGTGGCTGTTGGTGCCACCCCAGCCAAACGAGCTTACTCCGGCTATCGCTGGACCTGCGCCTGGCCATGTGCCGCATGCGCTTTGTACCTTTACACGCAATTGCTGGAACGGGATGTCGGGGTTCGGCTGCTCAAAGTGCAAGCTTGCTGGAATCGTTCGATGATGAATCGCCAGCGCGGTTTTGATTACTCCGGCGATTCCTGACGCGCCTTCCAGATGCCCGATATTCGTCTTCACCGAACCGATCGCTAACGGCCGCTCCTCGGTTCGTCCGGGGCCCAAAACCGCGCCCAGCGCGCGCACTTCAATGGGGTCGCCCAAGGCCGTCCCCGTGCCGTGGGCCTCCACGTAGTGAACCGCCGAAGGAGCTACTCCTGACCGGCGGTAGGCTTCCCGCAACACGCTTTCCTGTGCCGCCGGATTCGGCGCCGACAGCCCGTTGCTGAAACCGTCGTTGTTTACCGCGCTGCCGCGAATCCAGCAGTAGATCCGATCGCCCGCGGCCAAGGCCACTGAAAGCCGCTTCAGAACCACTACGCCCGCGCCTTCGCCCCGGGCGAAACCGTTGGCCCGCTTGTCAAACGCCATCGAACGGCCATCCGGCGAGAGTCCGCCGAACTTGGACAACGCCACCATCGTGTCCGGCGATAGCATCAAGCTCACGCCGCCGGCCAGTGCCAGCGTCGATTCCCGGTTCCGCAGGCTCTGACACGCCAGGTGAATCGCCACCAGAGAAGACGAACAGGCCGTATCGATCGTCATGCTCGGCCCCTGCAGCCCCAATGTGTAAGAAACCCGGTTGGCGATGATGTCGAGCGCCTGCCCCAAACCCGTATGCGCCGTGATCGCCGCGTCTGCCTGGCGATGCAGATCGGCGTAATCATGCCAAATGGCGCCCATGAAAACACCGGTGGCGCTGCCCCGGAGAGCATCGATCGGCACCCCGGCATCCTCCAATCCTTCCCAACACACCTCCAGGGCCAGCCTTTGTTGCGGGTCCACCTCCGCCGCCTCGCGTGGCGACATCGAAAAACAAGCAGCGTCAAACTGATCCACGTCGCTCAAAAAACCGGCGCGGCGCGTGATCATTTTCCCCGGCGCTTGTGGATCCCGGCTGTAGTAACTAGCCGCGTCCCAGCGGGCGGCCGGGACCTCACCGATTGCTTCCTTGCCACCGATGAGTAGCTTCCAAAACTCCCGGACATCGCGTCCTCCCGGAAAGCGACATGCCATGCCGACGATCGCGATCGGTTCCAGTCGCTCAGCCTCTAGTCCCTCCTGGGTAGGCGCGGCTGCGGCGCGGTCTGCGGAAAGGTGGCCGGCCAGCGCATTGATTGTCGGATAATGCCAGAAGAGTGTTGGCGAAAGCGTTTGCCCCAGTTGGGTTCCTAAGTCCGAAATGAGGCGCGCCGCTGCAATGGAATCCAGGCCGTAACGGCTGAGTCGCTCATCCGGATCGATCTCTTGGCGCGGAACGCCAGTCCGGACCACGATTTCAGCCGCCAGCCATTCATATAGCTGCTGCGGGCCCCTCTCCATCCACCCTCCCGGGCTGCACCGTGAAACCTGCCTACGGTTCCGGTTCTCTAGTTCATCCGCCACACGACACCGTGGAACCACCCTGGCGCCGACCCTCCGAGGTGTCCGATCGGCCGACAAATTTCGAGTATCGCGATAGTATACGCCTGCTGCTCCTACTCTGTAAACACCGTTCCGGGCCAGCAGCAACCCTCTGCATCCGACTATGATTGCGATCAGCTCTTGTCTTATGAGCGCCTTGGCGCTATCATAAGGCCCGGCCGGTGTTACCCTCCGCGATTGGTTTAGCTGAACGTACTGGGACCGGCAGGAATTTACAGACGAATGCGCGGTAGCTTGACATCTAACAGCAAAGATATCGGCGCGCCGCCGCGCGCTTCTGGAATTTGGATGCTTCGCCGTAAAGCCGTCTGGATACCGCTCGTTGTTGTGCTACTCGCCAGCATCGCGCTGATTTCCTTAAACCGCTATGTCTGGAAGCAGGAAGCCCTCGTTTGGGAAATCGGTGAAGGCATCCGCAGCCGGTTGGATGATTTCAGCAGTGAGTACCTCAAAGGGGACGACCGGATAATCGGCTCGTATTATGCAGACAATTTCAGTGGGACCGATTTCGGATTTGCCGACCGGGCGAAGGTGTCCGATGAAGGCGGAATCCTCCTGGAACAGTGGGCCGCCCGCCCCAAGGTAACCGTGCATAGCCAGGAATTTCGCCAACAGCTGGCTGCGTACCGGGGCCAGCTTTACCACCCCGAAGCGACCAAGTTCAAGATGGTCTTCCTGAATAATTACAGCGAGTATACTGCCAACATCTTGCTGCAATTCCAAGTCTTTGCCCATGACGCAAAAGGTCATCCCACCGAGGATCGCGGCCAATTCAGCATGGATTTGGTAAGGCAGGAAGGTGAATGGCGCATCGCCAAACAAGAACTGATTGAAGCCACACGCGTGACTGGCATCGACTCCCAGTACTTCACCGACGTCACCAAGAAAGTGGGGATCGATTTCAACACCGGCGCTAACCCGATCTTCAAGCAGCGGCGCTACAAGTTCGCCATCAGTGACCGTTCTGCCGGAGGAGTCGCTGTCGGCGATTTTGATAACGACGGCTGGCCCGATCTCTTCTTCGCCGGCGGCGAGGGCAGTAAGCTCTATCGCAATACCGGGCACGGCACCTTCGAGGACGTTACTGCCCGCGCCGGTTTGGCCGGAGAACCGGGCCTTTACGCGCAGGGCGCGGCTTTTGGCGATTACAACAACGACGGGTGCCTGGACCTGTACATTACTCGCACTCCCAATATCAGCAACAAGCTGTTCCGCAACAACTGCGACGGCACCTTCACCGACGTAACAGAGAAAGCCGGCGTCGGCCTCGCAAGCTACAGCACTACGGCGGCATGGGCTGACGTAGACAACGATGGCTACCTCGATCTCTATGTGACCCTTACCGGGAATGCATTGGAGCGAACCCCCGGTGTTCCGTCACACGCCCGGGACGGCGAACCGGACCGGCTTTACCACAACAATGGCGACGGAACCTTCACGGATATCAGCAAACAGTCCGGCATTGGCGACCCTGGCTGGGGCATTGGTGTGACCTTCTGGGACTACGATAACGACGGCCACCCGGATATCTATGTGGCCAATGACTTCGGCCCCAATACGCTCTGGCACAATGACGGAACCGGCCACTTCAAAATGGTCGCGAGAGAAGCTGGCGCGTTGGATTATGGCTTCGGCATGTGCGCGTCTCCCGGTGATTACAACAACGACGGATATCTGGATCTCTACGTCAGCAACCTCTATTCTGGATCGATGTGGTATTTGGATCATACCTCCCTCCCCTTCATCTGGGGACGGTTCTGGGCCGGGGGCTCGGGACGCGATTTCAAGGCCGGAAGAGAGATTTGGGATAATGTCGGGCACAGTTTGAGCGCGATGCTGGCGCTGGGCAGAAAGTTCGGCGAAGGCAACACGCTGTTGGAGAACCAGGGGAACGGCACCTTCAAGTCCGTCGGCATCGACAAACGCGTGAATATGGGAGGATGGGCTTGGGGATCCGATTTCTTCGATTTTGACAACGATGGCGATCTGGACATCCACAATGCCAACGGCTTCATCAGCCAGACACGAGGAACCGATCTTTGAGCGCCCTCCTTCAGGGGCGCAGTTGCGTCCCCCAAAGCTTACACGGAGGGCTATTATTGGCAGCCCGAATTCATTGGCGACAATTCCTGGAATGGCTATGAGCATGACAATCTTTTCCGGAACGATGGCGACGGCAAACGCTTTACCGACATCGCCCACGTCTCCGGTATCGATCTGGAAACCGATGGCCGCGGCGTCGCCTATTTCGACTACGATGGCGACGGCGCTGTCGACGTCGTGGTCGTCAACCACCGTCAGCCCGCCAGCGTCCTGCATAACAACTACGGCAGCCGGAATCACTGGCTTGCCGTCGATCTGCAGGGAACGAAAAGCAACCGCCAGGGCGTTGGAGCCCGTTTGACTTACCGTATCGGCAGCGTGAAGCGAATCCGGGAGGTCCGCGCCGGCGGTGGATTCAACTCCTCGACCAGCGTCGGCCCCACACTCGGCCTTGGCTCCGCTACCCGCGTCGACGAACTGACCATCCGATGGCCAAGCGGCGCCATTCAAACGCTCCGGAATATTCCCTCGGACCGTAAGATTCGAGTTGTGGAAAGTGCGGGAGAAACGAAATGGTAAATCGCTGCATGCTCACGGCAGTCCTCGTTACCTCCTCGCTCGCTCTTTGCTGCACCAAGAAACTCGCCAATCCTATCGAGGAGGGCGCGATCGCCCCGGCCTTTCGCCTCGAGAACATCTCTGGCCAGCGTGTGGCCCTCAGGGATCTGCAAGGTAAAGGTCTGGTTTTGGTCAATTTCTGGGCGACCTGGTGTTCC
The DNA here is from genome assembly GCA_964554945.1 of uncultured Solibacteraceae bacterium. Classification (GTDB taxonomy): domain Bacteria; phylum Acidobacteriota; class Terriglobia; order Bryobacterales; family Bryobacteraceae; genus PSRJ01. Next base: position 37,965 of record CAZKQQ010000017.1, read on the forward strand.
TTGTGTAAGGCAGAGGTACCTATCCTGAACAAGGTCTATCAGGATTTCGGAAGCAAAGGTGTGAGCGTGGTGGGCGTTGCAGTCGAGGACCGAAAAGATATGGTCACAAGTTATCGTAAGCGCCACGAAGTGCAGTATCCCGTCCTGCTCGACACCTCCGGGGATGTTTCGAAGGACTACGGCCTGTTCGCGTTGCCGATGACCGTCCTGATCGACCAGAGGGGCACTGTGGTTCTGCGCAAATATGGAGTGGTGGATCAGCAGACGCTGGCTGCCCTCGAATCCAAACTCCGCTCCAACTGACGATTTCACGATTGCGCCGGCGCGCAGACGCGTCCGTACCAGCCCGCTCCCGCGCCCGCCGATTTGGCTGCTTGTAGCGCTCCCTCCGCAATCTCCAGAAGTTCGCCGCTCAATTGCCTCCGCACCTCCCGGCAACTCTCGGCATCGTTACACGTGTGAAGCGCCAGCCCAATGCCGGCGCCGCGCGCCGCTGCGGGCCGGGCCGCCCCAAACTCATCAAGCACCTTCGGAATTTCCCTTGCATCGCGAGCATTCATGAAGCCGGCGGCAAATCCTAGTCCCACTGCCACCGCGTCCCGATCAGCGCCGCACGCCTCCAAGTGCTCGCGCAGTGCCCTGTAGTTGTACATGTATAGCAGCCACAGGACGCGGCCTGCACCGTGGAGGGCAGCCATCCGATCCTCGGGGGAGCCGCCAATCGCGGCCAGATCCGACCGGTCGAAGCGGCCCCGGACCAGCATGCTCGCGTAGCTCTCACCGTTGGCGAGCAAGGGCCGCAGTTCCTCCCACCGCCGCAAATCCTTCCAATACCCGCTGTCGCTCCGCAACGCCGGAACCGGATACCGCGACGCGATCCCGTTCCAGAATCCGTAACCGATCAACCGCGCCACCTCATACGACTCTCCGGCATAAAAGCTGTCCGGATTCACCGGCCGCCTTTTCATTGCTGAACGGGCGGCTAGCCCCATCGCATGCCCTTCGCAAAAATACGAACGCTGATGCCAGGCCAGAGACTGCATCGCCGATTCAAATTTCGGCGCTGGATCTCCGCGTAATGCCGATGCGCAACCGTCCGCGAACATCCGCATGATTTCGGCTGTCACGGCCCTTCCCTGCCGACCCTGGTGCGGGAAGCGCATCGTTCGCCTTGCGATCTCGATCGACCATCGTAGAAGTGCGCTTGTCACAGCATCGATCTTCGCCCACCCTCGCAAATGAAGCACCCTCCCGGAGTCCCTTGTGCTAAAATCAACATCCATTGTGCACTACTCGCGGCTTCGCGAAGTCAGCCCGCCCCAAGTTCCGCTGTTTCGTCGAAAGATAGTCTGGATTCCTCTCGCGCTGCTACTGGCGCTAGTCGTCTCTGGTTTCTTGGTGAACTATCTGCTCTTGAGATCCGAGGCGATCGTTTGGGAAGTTGGTGAGGGGATTCGCAGCCGCCTCGACGACCTGGGTGCGGACTTTCTCAAGGGGGACAACAGCCTGATCGGGTCTTACTACGCCCCGCAGTTTGCAGGCACCGAATTCGGCTTTGCCGGGCGGCAACAGGCCTCCGCGGAAGGCGGCATCCTTCTCGAAGACTGGAAGGCGCCCGCGGGTACTACCGCCAATCGCACTCGGTTCCTCGAGCAGTTGCTCGGCTATCGTGCTCAATTGGGCAAACCGGAAGGCGCCAAGTTCGCGATGATGTTCCTCAACAGTTACACCGCCGATTCCGCCAACATCCTCATGCGGTTCCTCATATATTCCCGCGATGCCCAGGGCCACCCCGTCGAAGACCGCGGTAAGTTCAACCTGGATTTGGTGCGGCGCGACGGTGAGTGGCTCTTTACCCGCCAGGAACTGGTGGAAGCGACGCGCGTAACCGGTATCGATTCGCAGTATTTTACTGATGTCACGCGCCAGGCCGGTATCGATTTCAACACCGGCGTCAACGAACTTTTTAAACAACGTCGCTACGTCTTCGCCATCGCCGACCGCCAGGCTGGAGGCGCGGCGTCGGGCGATTTCGACAACGATGGCCTTCCCGATATCTTTCTCGCCGGATCCCAGGGCAGTAAGCTATATCGGAATACCGGCCATGGCGCGTTCGAAGACGTTACGGCCAAAGCGGGATTGTCTACCGAAGCCACTCGCTATGCACAAGGCGCCGTTTTCGCCGACTACAACAACGATGGCTGCCTCGATCTTTTCCTGACCCGCACACCCAACGTCACCAACAAACTGTTCCGTAACAATTGCGATGGAACGTTCACTGATGTCACCCGGGAGGCAGGCCTGGAATTTGCCAGCTACAGCACCGGCGCCGCTTTCGCCGATATCAATAACGACGGCTATCTGGACCTCTATGTCGGAGTCTATGGTAATGTGCTCGAATCGACTCCCGACCCTCAATACCGGGACCGGCACGGCATACCGAACAAACTCTATCGAAACAACGGGAACGGCACCTTCACCGATATCAGCCATGAAGCCGGCGTCGATGACCCCGGTTGGACGCTCGCCGTCACCTTTTTCGATTACGATAATGACGGCAACCAGGACCTTTACGTAGCCAACGATTTCGGCCCCAGCAGCCTATACCACAACGACGGCACCGGTCATTTCCAGATGGTGGGCCGCCAAAGCGGCACCTTGAACTACGGCTTTGGCATGAGCGCCTCCCCCGGCGATTACAACAACGACGGGAACCTGGATCTCTACGTCAGCCACGTTAATTCCGGCAGCACGTGGTATCTCGACCACAGTGTCTTTCAACTTGCCTGGGTGCGCTTCATTGACCCTCGTTTCACGCTGGACGCTGTGGCAGCGGGCATCTCGATTTACCGCGACCTCGGGCTGACCGGCGCCGCTCATCTGGCTAAGAAGTTCGGCGAGGGCAATGCGCTGCTCGAAAACCAGGGGAACGGGAAATTTCGATCGGTCGGAGTGGAGAAAGGGGTCAACCTCACTGGCTGGGCCTGGGCGTCCGATTTCGTCGATTACGATAATGACGGCGATCTGGACGTCCACTGCGTCAATGGCTGGATCAGCCAGAAGCCGGCGACCGACCTTTGAGCGCCGGTCTTCAGGGGCGCAGTTGTGTCCCCACGAGCCTGGCGGAACGGGGAATTCTACACACCCGAGTTCATCGGCGACAACTCCTGGAATGGTTACGAGCACGACGTGCTGTTGCGCAATGACGGCGACGGCAAACGTTTTACGGACATTGCGCACGTTACCGGCATCGATCTCAATACCGATGGCCGCGGCGTTGCCTATCTCGATTACGATCAGGACGGCGCCCTCGATGTTCTGGTGGTGAATCACCGGCAGCAGGCCGTCCTGCTCCACAATAACTACGGGAGAAACAATCACTGGCTCGCAGTGGAGTTGCAGGGTACGCGAAGCAACCGCCAAGGCGTCGGGGCGCGGATTACCTATCGGGCCGGCGGCGTGAAGCGCATTCGGGAGGTGCGCGCGGGTGGCGGCTTTCTTTCCTCTTCCAGCGTGCCGCCGCTACTCGGATTGGGCAAAGCGTCAAAAGTCGATGAACTCACGGTTCGCTGGCCCAGCGGCACTGTCCAGACCCTAAAGGAAATTCCCGCTAACCAAAAGATTCGGGTCGTCGAACCCCGGCACTAAGGTCAAGCCCGGCTGGGACGCGGCCTTCGACTGTTAAGGCGTCGGGATCTCGTCGACCCGCAGCGTCTTAACGAACTTCCGCCCGGCGTTCATCATGTTTGGCGCAATGTCCACCAACCAACCGTTTCTCTGCTTGGTGTTCGAGCGATTGTGTAGTTTCATGTAACGATCCAGGAACGACTGTTGCGCGCTGATTGACCGCCGCAACGTCTTATCCAGAATCCGCATTGGCGTGCCGCCTTTTTTCTTCTTGCCCGGTGCGCTCTCGTAGAGCACGACCGGCTTATAAGCCCCAACCGGATCCCTGTCCAACCGCACGACCTTTTTCACCGACTTGCTCAACCTGGGCATTTCCATGGTTGTTCCCCTCTTTCGTCTGGAGGTTCCGAGGCCCGTCTTGTTCTTATCACATTGAGCAGCGCGAAGCAACGAACTTTTATCCTTTGACGTCGAACCCCGGCCCGCGACCGCCGTGAGGGGACTGCGAGATGCCCGCAAGATTCCCTTCACGAGACGCTAAGGATCTGTTAGACTTGATCCTCAATTGTTTTGTATTGAGGGCTTCGACTTCGCTAAGCGCCGGAGTCCGGTGCCCTTTCCATCCCGACGGTGACGGGATAACTGGCTGCGCCGGATTCGGAGTCCATTCCTATGTCGAAGCTCATGAGGATTACGCTGCTGGTGATTCTGGCCGGCGTCGTTATTAGCGCCGGTTCACAACTCCTGGCGCAAAACCAAAAGAAGTCTCAGGATCAGATAGACAACGACGATAACTTCCTCAGGCAAAGCCGAGGCGCCAATAGTCCGAAAGATATTGACGTTTGGCGACAGGGCCAGGAAAGTAGTGGCCTGCGGCCGTATCCTGCAGCCCCTCCCGGAACCCCCAATCCAGAAGGTCCCCTTTACCGCTATGGTGGCGGTAGCCAGAGCTCCTTTGGTAGTCCGGATCTTGGCATGCCTTTCGAGCAGTTTCGGGCAAAAATGGAAAAGCAGCGGCCCGACGTCGACCGCGCCGCCCAGCAAGTCCTCGCGTTGCGCTACAACCTCACCTGCGCTGCCGATCCCACTGCTACCATGTCTCGCGGAAAGCCGCTGCAGGTCGGTCCCGCTGCCAGGCTGCCGAAAGACATTTCCTCGTGGGAGGCGTACGCGGCGCTCGGCGCCGACCGCATCCGGGAAACCGGCGCCTTCCCTTACACACCGCTTTTTCACCCGCTGCAGTCTACCGCTCACATGCTGTTTCCCAAGATGTGGACCACCATTCATCCCGAACATGAGCGCTTCGACGTCGGGTTCGATCTTCCCGATTGCTACCTGCCCGAATACCCTCCTGCCATGTACCTGACCACCCACCCCGAACTGGGCGACGTAACCCGTGGAGTCGAAATTACTTACGGCAACTACTTCAATATATTCAACGGCATTCTGTCACCCGAACAGATGGATGGTCTTCGCCTGCTGGTCACACCCTTTCAGACAACCTGGTTTAATGTCACTCACCACCGTGTCACCAAGGATCCGTCGGAAGGGGTCACCTGCTTCAGTTGTCACGTTAATGGACACACCAATGGCGCTATCGAGCTGGCCCCGGATAGCCGCCCCAACTATGGCCGGCTGCGAGTCGACACACCTTCGATGCGCGGCAATTACGCCATGCTGTTGTTCTCATCCAAGCGCTCGATCCGCTCTATGGATCACTTCTCGGAAGTCGAAGAATACTTCGACGGCGACACCACTTTGCTGGCGGCTCTCGGCGGACGGGATCTGCAGAAGGGCAACACGAATCATATGGCGGATTTCAATGCGATTCTGGATTGGCCTCCGGCTCCGAAGCTCGATGCCTTGAACCGCTTGATTCCCACTCTTGCCAGTGCCGCCGAATTGCGTGGTGAAAAGCTATTTAATGCCAAGGCACAGTGCTCCGTCTGCCACATTCCCGCTTACCAGTTCACCGACAACTCGATGCATGACCTGAAAGTGGAGCGTTTCTACAAAGGGCGGGCCGAGGGGCCGGTCAAAACCTTCTCGCTTCGTGGCATCAAGGACTCTCCGCCCTATTTGCACGACGGCCGTTTACCTACTCTCGAAGACGTCGTGGAATTCTTCGATATCGTGCTGGATACCCGCTTGACGGCATCCGAAAAGGCAGACCTGGTCCAGTATTTGCGCGTGCTTTAGAATTGCCGGCGGCGGTCCCTGCAGGACGGAACCGTCGCCGTCCTTGTCTCTACAGCCATTACTGCATCGGCCACAATAGCGGCTTGCGCGACGCCTTCTGCCGGATCACGACTACCACCACTTGCGCATTCTCGGCAATCGCACCGCTGGCCTTCAGTTCTTCAATGCAACCATTTACTTCGTCCAACAGGGGCCCTTCGCCATTACGGAGCTTCTTGATCTCGCCTTTCTTCTTCTTGCCCAAGTCTATAATGACCGGCGCATTCTGAGCGGTTTCGGGGGGGCCGACGGCAATTGGCATAACTCTCCTCCTGAGAATTTACGCAATAAGCGTATCATCCCCGCCACCCCTCCACAATGTAATTCGTTATCGGACGTCCATGGGCGCCGCATCGTGACGAGTCCGTTGGCTCTCCCGTTCGCGGCGATCAGGTCAGCCCGGAGGAAAGCTCCATTTCCAGTACCGCAGATGCTCGAACCCGCTCTCTACCGCCACCGCGCCGGCATATCCGTCTGGAACAGTCAGGTCTGATAGCCAGCACGCGCCGACTCCCCGCCCTGGAGCATCGCCTGGAATCGAGGTGTCAAACGTGTTCAGCGGCATCGAGAGTCCGGTTCCGATGGCCTTAATATAGGCCTCCTTGCGGGTCCAACAGGTAAAGAACGCCCGTAGCTGATCCGGTTGGGACCGTCCCTCCATCAGCGCGCGTTCCGCGGCCGTGAAGTGGTCGTCCGTTACAGCATCCAGGTCCCGAACCGGCCGAATCAGTTCCACGTCTATACCGATGCGGCGCCGAAGAGCCAAACCGATGACCACCACACCGCCGGAGTGGGACATGTTGAACCGCACATCCTCGTTGTCGCAAGTTGCCAAATACGGCTTCCCGTACCGATTCCGCCGAAACTCAATCTCCGACGGATGGCGGCCTACGTAACGGCTCAAAACGTCGCGCAACATCGTGTGGGCAAATCGATACGCGTGTCGATGCCGTTCGAAATAAAACCGGGACGCCGTGTCCTCCTCATCCCTGCTGATGCTCCCCGGGGGAGGAGCGTGAATCGGTCCCTCTGAGGGGGATTCGGCTATCCATACGTCTGCTCCCCGTGGCTGCAGACGTATCGGGCCGTCTTCCGCCGGCGCCATCGCCGAACTGATTCCACCGCATTTCTGACCCATGCTCCTTCAGAACCAAACCCAAGCATACAATAGGCGATCGAAGCTAACTCAGCATATTCCATGCTCCGCACAATGGCAGACGGAGTATAATTGCTCGTCGGGAAAAACTCGTCGGGGAAAAAATGATAGCGATGCGCGGTTGGATCTTTGCCTCAACTCTCGCGGCGGCCGTCGTGTGGCCGGTTTTGGCTTCAGCCCAGGACCCCAGACAAATCATCGAGGAATCCCAAAAGCGGGGCCGCGCTGCCTCGCAAACCTACGAAGGTTTGCTCCAGGTCACCGATCCAGGTGGAAAAACAACGGAGAAACGCTGGGTTTCTCAACGCCTCGGATCATTTGGCGCAAGCAAAACCATCCTCCGTTTCACGACACCCGCCGAGGTGAAAGGAGTCGCCATCCTCATCGTTAACCATGCGGATCGGTCTGCTGATCAGTGGATGTGGACGCCTGCTATTGGACGCGAGCGGCGCATCGCGCTCCAGGATCGGTCCACGCGGTTCTTCGGTACCGACTTCACTTTCGAGGACCTCGAGGAGCGCGATGTCGACCAGTTCGACTACAAAATGATGGGAGAAGACGACATCGATGGCGCCAAATGCTGGCACATCGAGAGCACTCCTCGCAAAACGAAGTCATCCCAATACTCTTCTCTTCAGCTCTGGGTCCGCCAGGATAATTACGTCACCGCCCGAATCTCTTGTTTTTCCAAAGACCAGGAACTGCGCCGGCTCAACTACTCGCAGATCGAAAACGTCCAGGGCGTCTGGACCGCCCGCCTTGCGGTGATGTCCGATTTAAAGCGGAAAAGCCGCACCGCCCTCAAGCTGGAGAAGTTGCAATATAACCTCCCCATGACGGAAGACTCTTTTACAGTGGCCGCCCTGGAGCGGGGTCAGTGAGATTCCTGATCGTTCTGCTGGCAATCGGCACTGCGGCTGCCCAAACCCTCACCGGACGCGGTTACCTGGAGATGCGGTCCTATTTCTACCCTCAGACAGCGCCGGGCGACAGCGGGCGCGCGGTTGCCGAGTCCGTTCTGAACTACGAAGCTTTCTACCGTCCGGATTCCGCCTTCAGTTTCGCGGCTGGTATCGAGGCTCAAACCGATACTCACGCGCAGACCGAACGGGTATTTCATTTCTCATGGCTTGACCGCGAACTGCGCCGTCCGCCGTTCGCGCTGCACCGCCTCACAGCCGCTTACCATAAGGGCCTGTTGAATGTGGAAGCGGGGATGCAGGTTGTCCGCTGGGGCAAAGCGGATATCCTCAACCCCACCGATCGCTTCGCTCCGCGGGATTTCTTGAACGTGATTCACAGCGAGGTTCTGCCTGTTACTGCGGCGCGCGTGACCTATGGCGGTCAGACGAACACTCTCGATCTGGTTGCCGTTCCCTTCTTCACTCCCAGCCGCGCGCCTTTACTGAACCAGCGTTGGTCCGGTGCGGCTGCAGAGTACCCGGTAGCCAATCTGCCATCTCGGTTTCCCGGCGGTACGCAGTTTGGAGGCCGCTGGAATCATATTGGCTCCTTCGGGGAGTTTTCGCTTTCCTATTTCGAGGGCTTTAATCACCAGCCGCTCATCGCAGGCGCCGTGGTCCCGGGGGTCATTCCGATGCTGACAGTACAGCGATATTACCCGCGTCTGCGAGCCTACGGTGCGGATCTGGCCCTTCCCCTGCATTTGTTTACGCTCAAGAGTGAGGCCGCCTATTTCGATTCGCGCGACCCCACGGCTGATCGCTACCTGCTTTATGTGACGCAGCTGGAACGGCAATCCGGTGAATGGTCCTTCATCGGTGGTTACGCCGGCCAAGTCGTAACGAGGGCCACTCCGGTCCCTTCTTTTGATTACGAACGGGGCATGACCCGCGCGTTTCTCGGTCGCGTGGGATACATGATCGGCCCCAACTCCGATTTGACCCTGGAGGCCGCCCTCCGGCAGAATGGCAGGGGTTTCCTGGCTAAAGCCGAGTACTCCCGGGCGTTCCAGGGGCACTGGCGGGCAACCGTGGGATTTGCCGTAATTCGCGGATCGCAAAGCGATTTTCTGGGGCAATTCAACCGCAATTCATTCGCGACGCTTACGTTGCGCTACAGTGTTTAACCAGGACTAAGCCGTGATTGAATGCGTCGAAATAGGAAAACAGTTCGGAGGGCGGCGCATGTTTATCGCCCTGAGCCAGATCAACCTGAAGATCGCGAAGGGCGAGATGGTCTCCATCGTCGGGCCGTCAGGTTCGGGTAAATCAACCCTGCTTAACCTGATCGGGTGCCTGCACCGCCCGAGTTGGGGCGAACTGAAGATCGATGGCGTTTCCGTGGGCAAGCTCTCCGACCGTGAACTCACGCGCGTTCGCCGCGACAAAATCGGCTTCATCTTCCAGTTCTTTAACCTCATGCCCAGCTTAACCTGCCTGGAGAACGTCGCTTTACCGCTGCATCTCCGCGGTTGGAATCGCCGGAAGATCCATGATCGCGCCGGCGAACTGCTGAACCTGGTGGGCTTGGGCGGCCGCATGGATTTCCTGGCCGACGAACTTTCGGGCGGCGAGCGCCAGCGCGTTGCCATTGCCCGCGCGATCGCATTTGATCCGCCCATTTTGCTGGCCGATGAACCCACTGGCAATCTGGATTCGGTAACTGGCGCTGAAATCCTGAAGCTGATTCAGGATCTCAACCAGCGGCTCGGCGCGACGGTTCTCATGGTCACCCATGACCAGGGAGTCGCTCGCAGTTGTGCCCGCACAGTCACCATTCGTGACGCGCGCATCGTGAACGACGAGACCCGTGCTGTCTCGGGCACTTAGCCAGCTCGTCGCAACGGCTATCAAAAAGACAAACGCGCGCTCACCTGGAGCTGCCTTCCGGGCGTGGACGATTCCGTTATCACACCGAACTGTGCCGTATTTACGAACCGGTTGGGAGTCCCCAGGTTTACTTTGTTGAGGCCGTTAAACGCTTCCATCCGCATTTGCAGATTCGTGGATTCCCTGACCTTGAAAGTGCGGCCGATCGCAAAATCCAGTGTCTGCATCCCAGGGCCGTAGACGGTGTTCCGGCCGACATTACCGAACGTGTACGGAGCCGGCGTGGAAAACGCCTGGGGATTGAACCACTGCTCCGCGGTGCGTGTACCGGCCCCGAACACTGGCTGGCCCGTAGCATTGGCGCGGATCGGGTTCTCGCCGAGTATAGTGCCCGCATTTGCTGTGTCGCCAAACACCGAGATGGTGAAGGGGAAACCGGTTTGTGCTTGATAGATGGTTGAGATCTGCCAGTTGCGGGTGACCGCCCTGGACCAGCCCCATCGGTTATAGGAGGAAACATCGTAAACAGCGCTCAAAACGAAACGCTGACGCAGGTCGCAGGCAGGGCCTTTTTCCGCGCCAAGATTCTTGTTGTCCTGCGGTATGTCCGATTCAAACATTGGTGACCGGAAATCCGGCGCGTCGCTCAGGTTTTTCGCGTATGTATAGTTGGCCAGCAAACTGAGACCCGCGGAATAGCGCCTTCGCAGGTTCACATAGCCGGAATCGTACCAACTCCTGGCCGTATTCTCGAGCCAGTTTACGGCGCTGACGGGAATCGTATCACTTACAACGGTCACACCAGCCGGAAATACCGTCCCGTCTAAGAACGTGGCGGCTCGATACGGGCGGCGAGGCTGAACCAACCCCGGCCCTGGCACCGCATTATTGATCAGGTGAGAGCGCTGCAGATGCAATCCGCGCTCCCGGTGGTATCCAAGCTCCAACGTGGTCTCGCGTCCCAGACTCTTTTCTACAGAGGCGGTCCACTGCTGCACGTACTGCGAAGCTTGATGAGGATCGAAAGCGGTAAAGCTGGTCACCGTGCTCCCCACCACCGGTGGATTGAAGTTCAGACTGTTAATCGATGGGTTAAAGGCGTCGCTCTGGTTGGTCTCGGGAAAAATAATTGGCACGTTATGCAAGTTATTGCACCAGGTATTCATGTCGATCGGCGTATAAAAAATGCCGTAGCCGGCCCGCAGCACCAGTCCCGCCTTTGGAATCTGGCGCGCGATTCCGAACCGCGGGGCGAAGCGCAGCTTATTGCTGTAAAGTAGTCCTTGCGGTGTGCCAAGTTGGCCCCCAATATAGGCGGTCAGGGCTGTAGGACTGACGAACAGGCCGGCCCATTGATTGGAGACGTCAACGAGCGGACTCATGTACTCGTATCGCAAGCCGAAAGTCATTGTAGTCGTCGGCGAGACCCGCCAGGTGTCCTGCGCGAACGCATCCCCATACCATTGCCTGAGGTTCATGCGTGGTGAACCCACCTGCCGTTGCCGGACCGCGGGCAGGCCAAGCTCGAAGCTGGCAAGCGCAGAGCCAGTGCCGTCATTGCTGGCGGTCTGCGTGGTGTATCCGTTCGTAAACTGATAGTACCCCCGGCTCAGAACATATGCCCACATGGGCCAGATGAATCTGCGGTAGCTGCCTCCCAGTTTTAATCCGTGCGCTCCCCGCTGCCACGACAAGGTGTCGCGGCCTTCCGCGATCGTATCCCACATCTGCATGGGGGTCGCTTGGTAGGTGTCCCCAAACGGGGAATACCCCTGCACGTTGAAATACGGCGCGCCCCACGCTCTTGGGCCGCCAAACCCGACTCCCTGAATACCGAGTTGGCCGACGATATCGTTTTTAAAAGCATTCTCTTCGAAGTGAGTGAGAGCGAGACGTGAGTAGGCGATGCTGGCGGTATTCACGAGATTGGCCGCAATCACGCGCGTCCACATAAAATTGGCTTGCTGCGAGCGGTTATCATGGCTCAACCCGAATCCGGGCAGGCCTTGGGGCATGAACCCATCTTCCTGTCCCAGCGAGAAGCGCCCCGCGAACGTGTCGCCGCGATCGAGAATGTGATCTACACGAAATGTGCCTTGATCGGTAGAGTGTCTTTCATTTCGTTGATCGAGGTAGTTGTTTGAGTCATTGCCTGCCCCCACGACGCTGGGAACGCCATCCATGTTCATGGCACTCATGTTCATGGTATTCGGGCCTGGGACATAACCCGAGAGCATAATCTGGGCCGGCCGGCTTAGCAGTGGTTTGGGGATTTGATTGTTCTGGAACGGATCGCGAAGAGTCGCCGGATTAGATGGGCCGGCCGGCCTCGACGCATCGAAATTCGGATTCGCATGTTGGCTGAATGGATTATAAATGTTCACGCCCGACCCGCCGAAGTCCCCGCCCGCCTCATCGGCCGTTGGCACTGTGTCCACGGCGGTGTCGGCCCTGACCCTCCGCAGGCCTTCATAATTTGCGAAGAAGAACGTCTTTTTGCCGGCTAACGGCCCTCCTACCCCTGCGCCGAAGTTGTTCTGCACCAAAAACTTTCCGCCAGGCATTTCGTTGAAGCTGTGCGCATCCACGGCCCCGTTGCGGAGAAACTCGTAGGCCGTACCATGGAACTGCGTCCCCCCGCTCCGGGTGATGACATTCACCTGGCCTCCGCCAGCGCCTCCCATTTCCGCCGAATACGCGCCGGTCTGCACCTGAAACTCCCGAACGGCATCCGGCGACAGGCTAAGATTCTGCGTGTTGAAAGTCGGATCTGTGTTTACAGATCCGTCTATCAGAAAATAATTGGCATTCGGGCGGTTGCCGCCGATAGTCAGGGAGGAAGCCTGTCCGGGCCGCCAGTATAGCGGATTCATATCCCCCGTTTGGGCTCCATGGCCGGTATGCGAGCCGGGAACTGTCAAAACCAGGTCCAGCAGCATCCGGCCGTTCAAGGGGAGCTGGTGAACCGATTGGCTCTCGACGACTTCTCCGAGGCTGGCATCTTCTGTCTTCAGAGCCTCAGCGCGCGCCGTCACCTCGACGCTTGTGTTCATTTCGCCGATCATCAGGTTAAGATCGAGCCTGACGCTGCGACCGACTTCAATACGCACGCCATGCTTGGCCGTCGCAAACCCCATTGCTTGCACTTCCAGCGCATACTCGCCGGGCGTGAGCCCGGGAATCTCAAACCACCCGGCGGCATCGGTTACCGCCTGGCGTACTGCGCCGGTTTCCGAACTCTTCGCTCGGACTTGTGCCCCGGAGATCACATTCGTGCCCGAATCGCAGATCAGGCCGTTGATAGCGGTCAGATTACTCTGCGCGTTTAGTGAAATGCACGCAAGCACGACAGGTACCGCCAGGCTCTTCAGCATTGAAGCAGTATAAGCTTTCCTCCGATTTGTGTCTACGAAATATCTCAAAACGGCGCCATTGGCGTGACTTGCTAAGCGACGATTTACGCTTCACTGTAATTGTGGAGTTTGCGCAGACCGAAATCGCTCATTAGAATTCAGCGGGCAACGATGGTTGCGCAACCAGTCGGCGGTCTAGGCTCGGTCCAGGCTCTTGCGGTTCGCGTAGGTGCTTGGTAACATAACCCAACCTGTTTATCGCAAAATGACTGGCCGCAGGCTCCGAAAACGCCTTCTCGCGGTACTGTCGCTGAGCCTCGTGGTCGCGGCTTGCGGGTCGGCGTGGCATTACCGGGGTCTTTTTCAGGCTGGCATCGACTACACGCTCTACACTACCTTCCATGAGCGCATGAACGCACTATTCATGCTGCGTTATTGGACCGATTTCGTGGGCCGCATAGAGCCCGATGCGCAACACTTCTATAGCTTCGACGGTGTTTCGGGCAGCACGCCATTCGATCAGGCCTTAATCGAATACCATCGCGGTAATTTCGCCGCCGCCGTAAAGGGAATTTCAGAGGACATCTCCCTGCGCGGCGAAAACGAAAAAAAGCTGTTCTGGCTCGGGTTTTCGCAATTACGGCTCGGCGAACAGGTAAATTGCCTTCCGAATGCGCTGCATGCTCATCAAGATGCCGAGCACGCCCAATACTGCGCCCTCCCCATCCGGAAATTTCATCAGGACAAGCAGTACAGCCGCGCCGCAGCCAAGTCGTTTCTGCGGCTCATCGAGACCTATGACCGCAAGAATCGGCTTTACCACTGGCTCCTGAATTATGCCTGCATGACTTCGGACGACTTCCCGTCTGGAGTACCGCCGGAGTATCGCGTGAGCCAGGAGTTCATGGACCGGTTCTACGGAGATACCAAAAAGAAAACCGAGCGCGAATTCGCCTGGCTCCAGTTCGATGAGCGCGCCGGTGAGTTCGGAATCGCCACGAACAACGCCGGCCGCGGTGTCGCGGTAGAGGACTTCGATCATGACGGCTACCTCGACATCATCACAGGTGGCAGTTTCGACGATTTGCGGTTTTATCACAACGAGAACGGGAAGGGATTCACAGACTGGACCGAACGCGCGGGACTCGCTAACACCCGGCAGCCATTCTTCATCAGCGTCGCGGACTTCGATAACGATGGCTGGCCCGATCTGCTGGTTACGCGCATATTTCATGACGGGCTGTTGCTGCTGCGCAACAACGGCAACGGGACCTTCAGCGACATTACCTCGGCTTCGGGACTACCGGTCTCGCGCGCCGACAATGCGCTTTCTTCCAGTTGGACCGCTGCGTGGGGCGACGTCAATAACGATGGCCAACTCGACTTGTTCGTCGCGCGGCTCGGCATGGAGATTCCGTTTATGGCTGGGTTGCTGGCGCGGCCTCGATTTTACTCGGCTCTTTACATAAACCAAGGAGGCCGCTTCGTCGAACGCACCTCCGACTACGGCCTGGGCGAAACCGTCCACGGAAAAATTTTTGTCGGCGCCGCCTTCGGTGACTACGACAACGACAGCTACCCCGATCTGTACCTCTCGAGTCCGGTCGTCAATGAAAGCCTCCTATTGCACAACGAGCACGGCACGCGATTCACGCGCTCTTCGGCCTACACGCGCCGTGAGGGCGGATTTGTGGGTGCCTTCCTCGACGTGAATCAAGACGGCCGGCTCGATATTTTCCAGGGCGGATTTTCCGATGCCCGCAGCAGCATTGAAATGACGATGTTTGGCGCGGATCCCGATCAGTATCGAACCGGCAAGAGCGGCGTTATGATTCAGCAGCCGGACGGCCGTTTCATCGAGCAGAAAGGGTTTTTCGATATGCCGGGCGGAACCATGGGCGCCTCGTTTGGCGATCTCAACAACGATGGCTGCTACGATTTCTATCTCGGAACCGGCAATCCGGAAGGGTGGTTCATTTTTCCGAAGCTCTTGTACCTGGGCCTTCCGAAAGAAACCGGTTGCGCGATGCAGACTGCCAACCTTTCTATGACAAATAACTTCGCGACCGTGCAGAAAGGCCATGGAATCGTTTTCTTCGATTTCAACAACGACGGCTTGCAGGACATTTATTCAAGTCTTGGAGGGATGTGGCCCGCCGATCGCTGGCCCAACCAGTTCTTCGTGAATAAGAGCCGGACGTCAAACACCTGGATCAAGATCCGTCTCCACGGGCGCAAGACGAACAGCTTTGGGGTCGGCGCAGAGGTCCGGGTCATGGCGCGGAATGCACGCGGCGAGTCGATCGTCCGGTATGCCCATATGGATCAGAAGACCGGTTTCGGCAGCGGACCCTACCTGATGCAGCTCGGCCTCGGCGACGCCGATGCTGTCGATGGTGTGGAGGTTTCGTGGCCGGTATCGGGGTGCCACAAAACCTACTCCGCGAAGATCAACGAGCTCAACACGTTTGATGAAGCCTCCTGCGGCCTTTAAGCCGGCCTCCCGGAAAACGCAATCAACCATCGGATCTCTTGCCGAGCCAGTCAACAAATCACGCTTCGCCAGATCCGAGGAAGCCGGGAAACCACGCATTTCGGCCGAATCCTGGAACCCGCTTTCTGATATTGCTCGTGCTCACAACCTCGCGATGACGTAAGGTTGCCCGGACGCCGCCCGATCCGGTTATGGCTACACCCAATTGTCAAGATCCAGCAACCCGGCGGCCTGCATCACCGTTATGAACGTGTTGCAGCGTAACGCGATGTCGGCGGACGCATTTTGGCGAACGACAGGCACGTGAAAGTTTGCGAACATCTCCCGTCAGTTGGTTAACTGCAGCAAGTAGGCGGTCAGGT
>CAZKQQ010000018.1:0-52680 GCA_964554945.1 uncultured Solibacteraceae bacterium
GCGCGGCTTCCCAGACGCTGGATCTGCTCTCTATGCAACAGGAGTTTGCGCGGCTGGCCTTGCCACGCAGTGTCCACGAGGACGGGCGGCTCCTGCGCGTCCCAGTCATGAATATCGTGCGGAGTGAATTGAAAGTACCACTTTAACTTTCCGGTGTGGGCATCGAGGGCCACGATGGAATCGGAATACAGGTTGTCGCCTTCCCGCTCGTCGCCGAAGAAATCGTCGCCCGGATTGCCGACGGGCCAGTAGACGAGGTCGAGCTGCGGGTCATAGGTGCCGGTCATCCAGGTAGCTCCCGAAGGGTGCTCGATGCCTTTGCCTTTCCAGGTTTCGGATCCAGGCTCGCCGGGCTTGGGGACGGTCCAGAATCGCCAGACTTCCTTGCCGCTGGTTCCATCGAAGGCCGCCACAAAGCCGCGCGCCCCTTCATCGCCGCCGGCGTGGCCCGTGATCACGAGATTGCCGGCGACCAGAGGGGCGGAGGTGCCGTTGTAGTTCAGATGCCAGTCGGCCATTTCGGTTTCCCAAAGCAGCTCGCCGTTGAAGCGGTTGAGACCGAGGATGTGGGCGTTGTCGGTGAGCATGAAGATGCGGTCGCCGGACCAGGCGACGCCGCGGTTGAAGCCGATGGCGGCGTTGCCGGCCACGCCCTTGGTGCGGGCGCGCTGGTAATGCCAGAGTTGGCGGCCGCTGCCGGCATCGAGCGCCCAACATTCGTTGGCGCTCGAGACGTACATGATTCCTTCGATCACGAGCGGCGTGTTTTCGACCATCGCAGCGTTGGGAATGGGGAAAATCCATTTGGGCGCGAGACGGGCGATGTTGCTCTTGTCGATCTGCGTGAGCTTGCTGTAACGGTTGCCACTGGGATCGCCATGATACGTGGGCCAATCGGATTGCGAGGTGACGGCGCGGTATCGGTCGCCAGTCTTGCGCAGAAGGCGGATCTGTTTGTCGTCGGTGCGCAGTTCCAGGTCGGACATGCCTTCGTTGAGCACCTGGCCGGTGAGGGTCTGGCCATCGGTGGTCTGCACGGTTTTGCGGACGACAGCGGGCGGAGCATTGCGGGGTTTCGGCGATGCGAGCGTGCGTAGGAATGCGACGAGGCCGGTCATTTCGGCGGCAGGGAGATCGAAGGCGGGCATGCCGCTGGCAGGGCGGCCCTGGCGCAGGAACGCTGCGAGTTCGCTGTCGGTGCGCGCGGAGAGCTGGGCGACAATCGAGGGCCCCGATTCACCGCCCCCGGCGTTGCCGCCATGGCAACGGGCACAGCGGGTCTCGTAGGCGCGGCGGCCAGGGTCGAAGATTTGTGGGCGTGCGAGGGTAACGGCCAACGTGAAGCATGCCGAGAGGAGCAAAATTCGCATGTAAAGAACGATATCAGATTGGCGGCAATGGTAGACTGAGCGGGAAATTTATGACACGACTGCTTGATTTGGTGATGGGCGCGAAAGTTTATGATCTGGCGCACACGTATTTCGTGGGGATGCCGCACTACCCGACTCATCCGCCGTTTCTGTTCGGCCTCACCCGCGCGCATGGGGAGTATCCGGGGCCGGAGGGACATAGCTCCTCAGCCGAAGGGATTGCGTTGGGCGGCCACGTGGGAACGCATATCGACGCGCTGTGCCACTTTTCGTATCGCGGGAAGTTGTACGGCGGCGTAGACATTCAGCAGACGTATGACCGCGGGCACGCGCAGCTGACAGTCGATACGATCGCGCCTATTTTGCGGCGGGCGGTGCTGCTCGATATCGCAGGGCAGCAGGGGGTAGCGGCACTGCCGGATGATTTCGAAATCCGGCCGGAGCACCTGGATGAAGCGGCGCGCGGGTCGGAGATCGGGCGCGGGGACGTGGTGCTGCTACGGACGGGGTGGGCGCAGTATTTCAACGAGCCGCCACGGTTTATCGCCGAGGGGCGCGGGCCGGGTCCCTCCCTCGACGGGGCGCGTTGGCTAAGCGGGCGCGGCGTCTTTGCTGCAGGCGCAGACACGATGGCGTTTGAGAAGATTCCGGTGACGACGATGCCCGTGCACGTGCATTTGTTGGTGGAGAGCGGGATCCATATTATGGAGTGCCTCAACCTCGAGGAGATCGCGGCTGCCGGTGTGCGGGAGTTCCTGTTCGTGGCGGCGCCATTGAAGATTCGGGGAGCGACAGGCGCGCCCATGCGCCCGCTGGCGTTAGTGGATCAGCGGTAGACTCCGCCGCCGAGGGTGCGCATCATTTTTCCCCAGAGGGCCTCGCCGAGTTCCCCGGCATCACTCTCTTGGACGGGAACCACTTCCAGGTGCAGGCCGGCCATTTCGTCGGTGGTGGCAGGGCCATAAACAACGCGCTGTGGGGGGTGATTCGGGTTGCGCGGATTGGCTTCGGAGTTGTCGTAAATAAACTCCATCTCCAGACGCGTGTCGGCGGGCAAGCGAACGGGCATCGGATAGCGATATTGCTCCTGCCAGTTGAAATTCCAATCGGGGATATGAAGTAAAGTGCGGCGGGCGCCGTCTGGCAACACAGCATAAGCCCGCATGTCTTTGCAGATATAGTGCGCGTGGGGAATCACTCCGATGACATCGATGGCGACGGGCACGGTGAAACGATCGGTAACGCGGTAAAGGGCTTCACCGGGCGGAATATCGATGCGGTTGGAGCCGAGGCCAATATCCGTGAGATGGCGGCGCGGCTTGTCGGGGGTAAAGTAGAGCGCGATTCGAGTGCGGTCGGTCTCGGGCTTGCCGGTGGGATGGTAATGGACCTGCAATACAAGATCGGCACCTGCATAGAGCGTTTCGGCCATGCCGGGAGGAGCGGGAACGGGTTGCTTGCCCGGGGTCCATCCGCCCAAGCCGCGAGCCGGTAAAAAGCCTGGTGTGCCGAAGCAGGGATAACCGCTGCCCGTATCGCGGCGGCGGGCTTCGCGCGTGATGTCTTGGAAAAGTAGAGCGTGATGAACGACCGCGGAATTACCGGGACGAATATCGATCGATTTGACGTAGCGCTCCTTCCCTACCGGCAGCGGGATCACGAAGCATTGATAGAGATCGGAGCCTTCGGCAGGAACGGCGAACGGTGCGCGCATTTCGGCCTCGAGCCCAGGGGATCCGAGAGGCCAGCCCGAAGAGAACTCCGGTGCCGGCGGCGTCTCCGCGGAATTGCCTTCGGGCGCACCGCCAGCAGCCCAGCGCTGGAGCGTGGCGATCTCGGCGTCGGTCAGGCGGCGATCATTTTGAAAATGGGGAGCGCTGGGAAGCCATGGCGGCATGTAATGAGTGGCTGTGACCTTGGCGACCAGTTGTGCGCGTTTGGCTACATCCTGATAAGTGATCAGCGGGAAAGGAGCGACCGCGCCGGCGTGGTGACATCCGGCGCAGTGGCGGTAGAGAATGGGCGCAATATTCCGGGAGAACGTCACTTCCGGGGCGGCGGCCCAGACGTTCGCTGCAAAAACCGCTAGCAGCGCGAAACGCATGACGCTGCTACTTGGCCGCGGTACCCTCTTCGACCGGATAGCCGTGATCGACCCAGTCAGCACCGAAGTTCGTGGGGATGTCCAACACCTTCACGTTGGTGAAGCCCATCTGTTTCAGGAGTGCGACGGCCGGCCGAACGTTCGGGCATTTGTCAAAGGGGCAGCAGCCGCAGTAGACCACAACTTCTTGGGTGCGAGGCAGACTCGCCACGGCGGTCCTGAGTGCGGCAAGGCCTTCGTCCTTCGAACCGGGCCCGGCATAAATGGAAGCGGGAATATGCTTGCCCCGGTACATCACCGGGAAGCCGACATGAAACAGTGCGGGTTTGGCGCCCTTGGCTTGAAGTTGCGCCGCCAGATCTTTGGGTTGGACCGTATTAAGGTCCGCCGCCAAGGCAACTGCGAGAAACGCGATAGCCACGCCGATCGTCCGAATGCTCATGAGTCTATGGTAATCCAGGGTACATTCGTTGTTAAACTGGTCTGTTATCGATTCCGGGTCTTTATTATTCTATGATGCTTCGACAAATATCCCTGTCATTCTTCGTGTGCGCAGGTTTGGCCGTGGCGGCGGGCGCGCCGCAAACTACGATTGCCCAGGCGAAAGCGGCGCTGTCGCAACTACCGCTTCGGTTCGAAGCGAATCAGGGCCAGTGGGCGCCCGATGTACGGTATGCGGCACGTAGCGGCGGTGGCGCGCTACTGCTGACGGAGCATGGACCGGCCATGGTGGGCGGTGGCCGACGCGTAGACATCACGATGCTTAACGGAAACGCTGCTCCGCGGATCGATGCGCTCGACCCATTGCGGGCGCGAACGAATTATTTTGTTGGGAACCGGAATCAGTGGCGCAGCGGCGTCGCGAATTTTACGCGCGTAGCGTACCGCGCGGTCTATCCGGGAATCGACGTGGTGTATTACGGAAACCAGAACCAGTTGGAATACGATTTCGTGCTGGGTCCGGGCGCCGATCCAGATGCGATTCGGATGCGGTTTCGCGGCGCGGCGATTGTACAAATTACGGGCGATGGGGACCTGGCAGTGGAATGTTCCGGAGTGTTGTTCCGGCAAAAGCGCCCCGTGGTGTACCAGGAAGACGCAGTGACGGCGAAGCGGCGAGCAATTGAAGGCCGTTACGTACTGCTGGCAGGCGGCGTTGTAGGCGTTCGAGTGAATTCCTATGACCGCTCGCGCCCGCTGGTGATTGATCCGGCTGTGACGTATTCGGTATTCGTGGGCGGCAGTTCGACCGATGTGGTGAACGCGGTGGCGACCGATGCGCAGGGATTCATCTATGTGGCCGGGTATACGCGCAACGGCGATCTGATTCCTTATGGGAACGCTGTGCAGAGCGCATTTAGCGCCAGTACCGATGGGTTCGTCGCTAAATTCGATCCAAACTTCGGCGGGAGCGCCACCTGGCTCTATTTCACTTATCTCGGCGGCGGACGCGACGACTCCGTGACCGCGATCACTGTGGATAACAACGGCTTGATCTATGCGACGGGCACGACAACTTCGAGCGATTTTCCGCTGGCGGGCGCAAATATCAGGTCATCGCTGTCGCTGAGCACCACCTCGACCTCGGCGGTATTTCCGACGGATGCATTCGTGTCAATCATAAGCCCGACTGATGGATTGGAGTACTCGACATACTACGGTGGAGGCGGCAACGAGACGCCGAACGCCATTGCTCTCGACCAGAACGGCCTGATGTACATTTTTGGGACTACGCAATCGTCGGACTTGCCGGTGACTGCCAGCGCGTACCAGAGCGTTTTGTGGGGGCCCAGCGATACGTTCCTGGCAGTGATGGACCGTAATTCATCCTCGCTGGTTTATGGGACATATCTGGGAGGCGAGTCGAGCGACGACGGGCGCGGCATGGCGGTGACTCCGCAGGGGCTGGTCTACTTTGCCGCATCCAGTTACTCGCAGAACTTTCCCTTCGCCGGTCCGGCATTCAGCGGCACTTTGCGCGGAGTGGAGAATCTCGTTATCGGAGTCATCGATCCCACGCAGCAGGGATTGGCTTCGCTGGTGTATTGTACGTATTTCGGCGGTTCGGGTCTGGACGAATTGCGTAGCTTGAGTCTGGATAACCATGGCAAGCTGTTGCTGACAGGCTGGACGCTCTCGGCGGATTTTCCGGTGACGGCGAACGCGATGCAGCCCGTGTACGGCGGGGCTGGGAACGCGTTTGTCGCGCGCGTGAATCCGGCTGCGCCGGCGAATGCGTTTGTGGAATACTCGACCTTTCTCGGCGGTTCCGGGGGAGATGTCGGCTACAAGGCGATCAGCGATGCGTCCGGAAATATTTACGTCACAGGGTATACGATGTCGTCCGACTTCCCAGTCACGAAGGACGCGATCCAATCACAGTTCGGAAACGGCGCCGATACATTTGTGGTGAAGCTGAATCCGGCAGTGGCAGGAAAGAGCGCTCTGTTGTATGGAACTTTCTTAGGCGGGGTGGGGACACACGTAGGGCAGAGCCTGGCGCTCGCGCCGAATGGCAGCTTGGTTTTGGCAGGCTACACAACTTCGGATTGGAACCTGAGCGGAGCACTGAATATCTACAACGGCGGGGGAAGCGACGGATTCGTAGCCGTGCTGAAGTAAGTACCCGCGGCTCCACCCAGCCGTACGCAGTCGCCTTTCCAGCTAAAAGTTATGGTCCGGACCCCCTCAGGTACCCACCGGACTTTCTCTATCTTTCCGCGCGGTAGAGAATATCCACAGCGAGGACACCCGACAAGACGCGGGCATACTGATGACAAACAGCCGGCGCGAAGAGAGACTTCGCATCAATCGCTCGATCGAGTTCACGGTCCAGCGACAACCCAACACTTATTGTGACGCGACTGCTCTGAACTACTCGAAGGGTGGCATGCAGCTGCTGACGGATCGATACCTGCTAACGGGGGATAAGATCATTGTGTATTGGGGACAGCGGAAACTGACCGGCACCGTCACGTATTGTTTGCGGGACCGTGGTCAATCCAGCGTTGGAGTGAAGCTCGCGGCCCATTGAAGCCGGCACGGATTTCGATAAGCCGCACAGATCTCCAGCCGAAAATCGGGGCACCCGACCGGCTAATTCAAAGCAGACAGTAGCGGGCCCGATTTGCCTCTGGGCAGAAGGCTCGGGCCTGAGGCTCTAAATACGGCCGCTGGATCGGTGCCGACATCGAATAGCAGGCCGACGAAACAGTTGCTCATTTCATCCCAGTTCTGCGGCCCCCAACGGACTTCTTTCGACGGATCGGGGTTGAACTTGTTGTTTACGGAGTTGTCGAAGTGGGAAATGCCAATCAGGCGAGTGCCCTTGGGTAACGCAATCGGCTTGGCGAAATTGTAGCCGAGCTGCCAGTCGAAATCGAATTTGCCTTGGAAGAGGGTATCGGATTCGCCCGTCGGATAAATAGCGCGCAGCTCGAAATCCTTGCCGCGCAGATGCATATGCGGCTGTGCGTAAGCCAGACGGACGTTATCGGCGCCCACTGTTACTTCACTCACCACCTCGGCATTGCCATCGCCCGGTGGGATGACAAGATTCAGCGCTGTGGGTCCAGCCGAAAGAAAGTAGCGCGTGACCGGGGCATTCTTGGCGAAGACCAAGCCGAGTCTGGAGCGGTCGGTGGTCGCTTCGCCGATGGCCGTGTAGTGGAGTTCGAAGACCAGGTCAGATCCTTTGGGAACGAATTTGGCGGAGCCGTCAATCTCAAAACTCTGTGCGCCTAAACCCGGATTGAACTTGCCGAGAATGTCGTTGCCTTCGCTGATGCTGTTTCTTCCCATTCCGGCCTCATAGGCCATGCCGGGGACGGCGTCTTCCATCCAGTGGGATCCGGGCGGCCGCACCCATACTTTGCCATGATGCAGGACTTTCGGATTGCCAGGGCGCATTTCCGCCGCGGAGACCCAGACGTCTTCCGGGAAATTTGCCTTGACCAGCACGTACTGATAGTTGATTGTGCCTTTGGCCGGCAGTTGGAAATCAACCGGCATCTCCACCACCATGTCGGGCTTGATCTGCCATCCATCCTGGAATTTCATCGGCGGCGGCGCATCCTTGGCGTTACCTTCGGGCGCTCCGCTGTCGACCCAGGAGACCAGCCTGTTTATGTCCGCGGCGCTCAGCCGGCGATCGTTGGCAAACGTGTGGGTGCCCTGCGGCTCGGCGAACCAGGGCGGCATCTTTTTGCTGAGGACAGCGGCTTTGATCGCTTTAGCCCAGGGGCGGGCCTCGGTATACGTCAGCAGCGACATGGGCGCGACCTCACCGGGACGATGACACTCCTGGCAGTTCTTCTGCAAAATCGGAAGAACGTCTTTGTGGAAGGTGACGGATACCGGAGAATTGGAATTCGGAGCGGCCAGAGCCGCGATCCCGACCAGACCGGCCAGTGCAAGTCTCAGTTTGCCCACTTGGAATGCCTCCAGGGCGGAGTTGCGCCCGCCAGTAAATACTACCGGAGCCAGCGCTCAAATGCAATGAGGAAAAGGGGTTACGTACAATTCTCAGGCATTATTCATAACGTATCGCGATGGCTGGATCAACCCGGGAGGCACGCGCGGCAGGGATGAGACTGGCCAGCAGCGCCGCTGCAATCAAAACCGCCGCCATTGCCGCAAACGTAACTGGATCGAAGGGGCTGACGGCGAAGAGTTGGTTACGCAACAGACGGCTCATGGCGAGCGAGATACCGAGCCCAATCAAAGCGCCGATGGCCGCAAGGCGCATGCCTTGGCCGATAACGAGCCGCAAAACTTCACTCCGTTGGGCGCCCAACGCCATGCGAACGCCGATCTCTTGTGTGCGCAGCGTTACAGCATAGCTGATGATTCCATATAAGCCGAGAGCGGCCATCAGCAACGCGACGGAAGCAAAGAACCCGAGCAGAGTGACGACAAAGCGCCGGGAATCCAGGGAAGCGTCCACGCGAGATGCCATGGTTGCCATTTGACTTACCGGTTGCTTGGGATCGAGCGAGAGCACGGCATTGCGCAACGGCTCGGCAATGCCCGCCGGATCCGTGCCGGAACGAACGAGCAGATATCCCAACGGCAAGGGTTGTTGCAGGATCGGGATGTAGTAAGCACCTTTGCCGGTGTCCAACGCGAGGCTGGAATGTTTGACATGGCCGACCACGCCGACGATGGTAGACCACGCCGTCCCCTGCCGCATTCGCTTTCCTATAGGATTCCCGGCAGGCCAGTATTGGCGCGCCAGGTTATCGTCGATGATCACGACGCGCTCGCTGCCGATTCGATCGGAAAGAGAGAAGAAGCGGCCGGCGCGGAGCGGGATTTTCAAGGCGGCGAAGTAATCCGGGGAGATAAAGCGGAGGTCGCCGTGAGGCCCGGGATCGCCGGGTATCTGCGGCCGCCCTTCAATTTGGAAAGAGGCCGAATTCTCGGTGGTGAACGGAGCGGGCATGCCGATGGCGGCGGCGTTGATTCCTGGAGTATGCGAAAGACGATCCAGGAGAGCGGTATAGAACGCGGCAAGCTTTTCAGGAGTGGCGTATTGGCTGCGGGGGAGAGACAGCATGCCCGTCATGACGTTGTGGGGATCAAATCCCGGGCTGACATCTTTCAAGCGGGAGAGACTTCGGAGGAACAGACCGGCGCCGACCAGCAGCACCAGAGCCAGTGCGACCTCGGCGATGACCAGTGCGGATCGCAAATGCTGACGGCTCACCCCGGCGGTGCCCATGCGGCCGCCCTCTTTGAGCAAGTGATAACGCCCGAGGCGTGCAACCTGCCAGGCTGGCACGAGACTGAATAGTACGGCGGAGACGATGGCGGCCAAAAGAGCGAACAGCAGAACGGAGGCGTCGAGGCGTGGCACGAATGTGACCTTCGTATTGGCCGGAGACAGGTGAAGCAATGCCTGGGCGCCGATGACGGCGATGCCTACTCCTATTACGGAGCCGGCGGCCGCCAGCCAGACACTTTCCGAGGCAGCCTGGCGGATGAGGTTCCAGCGGCCGGCGCCGAGTGCGGAGCGAATGGCCATTTCGCGACCCCGACCGGATGCGCGCGCCAGCATCAAGCCCGCGATATTCGAGCACGCAATCAGGAGCACAAATCCGACGGCGCCGAGCAGGATCAGGAGCGGAGTTCGGGTATCGCCAGCCAGGAAATCAGTTAACGGTAAGAGGAACATGCCCCAGCCGGAGGCCTGGGCATAGCCGCCGCCGCGGGTGCCGGAGCGATATAGGCGGTCATTCAGCACGCTCACATAGGAGTTGGCGCGGAGGAATGTGACGCCAGGGCGCAGGCGGGCGAAGCAGGTATACGATTCGTTGAAGCGATTGTCGGGCGAATACTGCTGCGGGGCCAAGCCGAGCGGAACCCAGATGTCGACGCGAGCGGGCCAGCGGAACTCGGACGGCATGACGCCCACAATGCGGTACGGAATCTGGTTCAACTCAAAGGTGCGGCCGATGACCGCGGAATCGCCGCCGAAGAGGCGGACCCAGGCCGCGTAACTGAGAACTGCCGCTTGATTGGATTGAGGCTGATCTTCCTCCGGGGAAAAGATACGGCCGAGCAGCGGCTTGGCATGAAAGACGTCGAACCAACCTCGGGAAACTGTCGCGCCTTGAAGACGCTCAGGCACGCCGCTGCCCGTGTAGTTGAAATCGGTGTCGCGCTCGATGGCTGCGGAATCGAAGATGGCACGGCTGGTCTCGATGTCGGCGAAATCGGGAACTGAGACGGGAATGCTCCGCAGCGCCAGCTTGTCATAACGTGCACGGACGGCGACAACGCGCGCGGGGTCGGCGATGCCGGCCGGATTCAGCAGCACCTGATTCACGACGCTGAAGATGGCTGTGTTCGCGCCAATGCCCAGTCCCAACATCCCTATCGCCGTTAGCGAGAACGCCGGGTTCTTGACGAGCGCGCGCCAGGCGAAGCGCAGATCGGATGCCATACAAGTAAGACGAAACGAATGCGGAAATGTTCCGCGGCGAAGGGCAAAAACTGAGGCCCCTCGCGGCGGCTGCTGTTCACTTGCGGGAGCGGCGCCAGTCTTCTTCTAGCATTCCCCAGACCACCAGGTCGACCCAATGGTCATTGACCCATTCCGATTGACGGACCACTCCCTCACGAGTGAAGCCGAGCCGTTCGGGCACCGCGCAACTCCTCGCATTGCCTGTGCCGCAGCGAATTTCCACGCGATGCAGGCCTAGCTCGTCGAAGATGTAATCGAGCATGGCCGCGCACGCGCGGGTAATAATCCCCTTGCCTTCCTGCGAGGCGTCGATCCAATATCCAATGCTGCAGTTGCGATTGGACCAGTCAATGGGATGGCAGCCCACTGTTCCGCACAAGGCACCGTTCACCCAAATGCCGGTTTGCGGTCCCAGATTCGAATGGTATTGCTCGAGCACGCGCAGAATAAACATGCGGACGTCCTCGGAGGAGCGTGTCTGATCGACCCAGGGAAGCCAGCGGCGAAGCCTTTCGCGGTTGCGGTCAGCGATGGCGTACAGAGTCTTAGCTTCTCCGCTTTCGAGCAGCTTCAGCTCGACTCCCGGGGCTACCGTCCGGCGAAACATCAACGTCTCACAATCCTTCAGGCGCGCGAGGATTGCGCGACTTAGAAATCGACGGAGTCTCGGGGGATTCGGGCTGGAGCGCATGAGCTTGCAAGGCCGTCTTCAAGAACTCGAAGGCGGTTTGCGGATCGTCGGCGTACTGAAACAGCCCGAGATCTTCGGGTGAAATCATCTCGTACTTCACCAGAGCATCGAAGTTGATGATCTCCTTCCAATATGCGGAGCCGTAAAGAAGGATGGAGATTTTTTTTGCCAGCTTCTGCGTCTGAGAAAGCGTGAGCAACTCCATGAGCTCGTCCATCGTGCCGTAGCCGCCGGGAAACACGACCAGGGCTTTGGACAAATAGGCAAACCAGAACTTGCGCATGAAGAAGTAGTGGAACTCGAAGCTGAGCTCGGGGGTGATGAAGGGGTTCGGCAGTTGTTCGAAAGGAAGACCGATATTGAGGCCGACGGTTTTGCCCTTGGCGTCGTACGCGCCGCGATTGGCCGCCTCCATGATACCGGGGCCGCCGCCGGTGCAGACCACAAATCGGTAGGTGCTGTTAGTGAACTGGTCAGCCCATTGGGTGAGGAGGCGTGCCAGTTCGCGCGCCTCGTGATAGTAGCGGGCCAGGGGACTGTCTTCGCTCAGCCGAGCCGATCCAAAAAACACCACCGTATCGCGGATCTTTTCCCTCCGAAAATGGGCTAGCGGCTCCAGATATTCCGCCAGTATACGCAGCGCCCGGGCGTCCGGGCTATTTAGGAACTTCTCGTTCAAGTAGGCGATAGGGCGCCGGGTATTGTCAGGTGGCGTTGGGCTTTGCATTCGTATCCAGCTCTTCCAATCTCTTCTTCAACTCTCGCACGGTCTTGAGGAGTTCGGGCAACTTCGGAAACGCGGTGATGGCGCGCAGCCACTCGTTCGCCGGAAAGGCAGGCGAGCCGGAGACGCGAGCGCCCGGCGCCACATCTTCCCCCAGGCCGCTCTGAGCGTAGACGATCGCGCCCTGGTGGACGGTGAGATGGCCCGCGGATCCGACCTGCCCGGCCAGCAGAACATTGGCCTCGAGCACAGTACTCCCGGCCAGGCCTGTCTGGGCGCAAATGATATTGTCCTCGCCGACAACGCAGGCATGTCCGACCTGCACCAGGCTATCAATCTTGGCGCCGCGTTTAACAATTGTTTCGCCAACCGTGGCGCGGTCGACGCTGGTGAGGCTCTGAATTTCGACATCATCTTCGATGACGGTGACACCCGACTGAACAATTTTGAAATGGGTTCCGTCGGAGCGTTTCGCGAAGCCGAATCCGTCGCCGCCGATGACGACGCCGTTTTGCAGGATCACTCGATGGCCGACGCGGCAGAATTCACGTACCACGGCATGCGAGTGTGCCAAAAAGTCATCGCCAATCTCGACACCATCATAGATGACCACGTGCGGATGGAGGACAGCGTTGCGGCCGAGGACCACACGCTCACCCACCACGGCGAAAGGACCGATCGAACAGTTCTCGCCGACGATCGCACTGGGCGCGATGGAAGCCAGCGGGTGGATGCCGCGAACCGGGCGGGGAGCTTGATAGAAGAGCGCCAGCGCTCGCGCGAAATCCAGGTAAGGATTCTGGGATACCAGGCAGGTGAGCCCTGGGATCGCCTGCATTACCAGGATGGCCGCGGCCTTGGTATGGCGCGCCTTTGGCGCATATTTAGGGTTGGCCAGGAATGTAAGCTGTCCCGGACCGGCGTGCTCGACGCCGGCGAGGCCGGTGATCTCCAATTCGCCATCTCCCTCGAGGCGGCACCCCAGGGCGGCGGCAATCTCGCGAAGTTTCATGGCTCCCAGGAACGAATTCCCAGCGTACCGCAGGAGGGGGGAAACGATTCAAGGCAGGAGCGGAGGGACGGTTGCTTCTGAACACATTACGGATTTGTAATATTCCGGGTCCTACTCTTGCATAGAGTCAGGTCTTGCTTTACTGTAAGGCCATAACTCCAGAACGGAATACCATTTACACGGTCGCGCGGGTTCGCGGAGGAATGATCTGCGGAATTCGGGATAACCGCTACCTATCGTTAATGACTCGCGTAACTCTTGCGGAATGATCGCACCGTGTTTTACTGTAGGGCCATTATGGTTCGCGGAATTGATCGCTGAGCTTTAGGGAGTTCTGGTTTTCTTTGATCGGCATATTCAATCGGGATTCTTGTTGTGTTCCTGGCCTGGAAATTGGCTGGCAGCGGCCATGGAACGACGCTAAAGGAAACGGCAACCAGTTGTTGCCGTCCCGGATAAGAGGGAGTGGCAGATGAAACGGAATACGAATCTCGGCTTGCGCCTGATTTTTGGCTGCATGCTGGCAATTGGGTTTACCGTAGCGGCTCACAGCCAGATTACCGGTGGACTTCGCGGGAGCGTGTCGGATCCGACTGGGGCGGCAGTGCCTAAGGCGAATGTGACGTTGACGAGTCTCGATACCAAGGCAACCCGCACGCAGGCGGTCAATGCGAGTGGCGAGTTCACGTTCGAGTTGCTAAGTCCAGGCCCATACGAAGTGAAGGCAGAAGCGGCGGGGTTTGCGTCCTCGGTGACGCAGGCGCAAGTATCGACGGGGCAATACGCGGACGTGATGTTCAAGCTAGAGGTTGGACAGGTTACGCAAACGGTGGAGGTCTCGACCGGGGCAACTCTGGTGGACACTCAGAATGCGCAGTTGCAGACGACAGTGACGGGGCAAGCGGTGCAGGAGATTCCGGTCGGCCGCAATCCCAATCTGTTTGCGCTGACGGCGCCGGGTGTGGCGCCGGTGACGCAGAACAACCCCTTTCTGGGAAGCGGCAGCTTTAACTCGAACGGAGGGCGCGGGCGCGGAAACAACATCACGGTGGATGGCATCACGGCTACGGATGTGAGCGTGACGGGAACCGGCGGCCCTTTGGGTCCTCTGAATTTCTCGTCGATTAAAGAAGTACAGGTGATCACGAACAATTTCGATGCGCAGTACGGTCGAAACGCCAGTTCACAGGTTCTGTACATCACCAAGGGCGGGACCAACGATTTGCACGGGGAAGCGTACGAGTATCTGTACAACGACAAGCTTAACGCGCGCGGGTTTTTCGATACATCAGGTCATCCGAACATCGTCCGCACAAACACGTACGGGTTCGAGACAGGCGGGCCCGTGTATATTCCCAAGGTGTTCGATGGCCGGAACAAATACTTCTGGCACGTTGATTATGAAGGGTACAAGAACAGGGGTGTCGGAACTCCCCGAATTGCCCCTGTGCCGACGCCGGCAATGCTGGCCCAGATCACGGATCCAACTTCGGCGGCTTTGGCGAAGCAATACCAAATTCCTACCTCGCCGACCGGAACATTAGCGGAGAGCGCGCCGAGCCTCACCAACACTTGGGAAGTGGCGGTTCGGGGCGACGTGGTGATCAGCAGCAAGGACACGTTGTGGTCTCGTTATTCCGTCTATAACTCCCTCGCGAACTCATCGGGCAACACTTTCATCAATAGCAACCTGCCGTTTTTTGGCGCTGCCAGCGCGAATCACCCTCGCGAGGCGTCTCTCGCCGAGACGCACGTGTTTGGAACCAGCGCGGTGAACGAGTTCCGATTCGGCTTCGGCCAGAGCAAACCATCATTCCCGATCCAAACACCATATCCGCTCGGCCCGCAAATCAGTTTCACAGATGGTTCGGTGACGGGCCTGGGTGTCTCGAACATACTTCCACAGGGCCGGGAACAGCGGACATACCAATATACAGACAACTTCACGATTAGCCGAGGGGCGCACATCGTGAAAATGGGTTTCGAATGGTATCACCTGGAGGCGGATTCGTTTTTCGATAGCAACGTGCGTGGTAGTTTCGTTTTCCCCACTTGGGCGGCATTTACCACCGGGCAGCCGAGTTCTTGGACCCAGAATTTCGGCAATTCGGTGCGCCAGAACCGGGTGGAGAACCAATTCTTTTTCATTCAAGATGACTGGAAAGCCACTCGAAGGCTAACCGTGAACCTGGGCTTCCGCGGTGAGCACGCGGGCGGTCCGACCGAACTGAACGGCCTCATCTCCAACCTGAACCTGAACGACCACTCGGCTTTTGGTGCCGCCGGCGCGGGCCCGTTGGGTCTGATGCAGACCGGCAAGCCGTCGTTCAACAGCAATTTCAACCCGGCGCCGCGGTTCGGCTTTGCTTACAAGGTGACCGATGACGGGAAGACGGTGATTCGCGGCGGTTACGGGATCGCGTACGATTTCATATTCCTCAACCCGATCACCAACCAGCGGTTTCTCCCACCGCTGATCTATTCGGGTTCCTTGAACGGCAACGCTAATTTCACTGGCGGCAACAGCTTTGCCAATCTTGTCGCGGGAACGGCGGATCTGCAAAAGACGCTGATCGGATCAGTGGGGCAGTTGAATCCGACGTTCAAAGACTTTGGAAGTATTTCGCCGGCGATCGATCAGAACCTGGATAACCCGCAGGTGCAGCAATGGAACCTGGGCGTGGAACGGGAACTGCCCGGCAACCTGGTGATGAAACTGAGCTATGTGGGGACAAAGGGGACGTATCTTTCGAGGACCCGTCCAATCAATCTGATCTCGGCCGCGGCTACTCCCGCGCCCGCGACCAGTTTTGCCGACGAGCAGGCACGGCTCAGCCAATTCCAGGCCGCCGTCGCCGGACTCAGTGGCAACACGAGCATTTCATTTAGCAATCGGTTTGATCCGCGGTACAACAATGTCAACCTGGATGAATCTTCGTCAAATTCGTCCTACAATGCCCTGCAGCTGGAAGCTCAAAAGCGGTTCTCCCGCAACTATTGGGTGCACGTCTCTTACGCCTGGGCGCATTCGATTGACGATGTGTCGGACCCGCTGGGCGTCCTGTTGGGAGACACGCCGGCGCAGCAGAATCCGAACGATAACCGGAACAATCGCGCGTCGAGCCAGTTCGACCTCCGCCATATTCTGAGCATCAGCCATACGTGGGAAATGCCGTTTTTCCGCGGCTCCACGAATCGGTTCCTGCGCGGCGGCTTGGGCGGCTGGTCGTTTTCGGGAATCAGCACCTTCCACACCGGCTATCCCGTGAACGTCTACGCCGGCGGGGCGTTGGGAAACCTGTCAGACCCATTGCAGTATTTGGGGAATGTCACTACCGCGATCACGCGGCCGAACGCTGCCGGACCGATCACCGGTTACAATCCCCAACCCGCCGGTTCGGCCGGCACGCCGACGGGCACTAGTGTTGTGAACGGCGTGGGAGTCAGCACCTATGCGCAAAGCCTCGGGTTCTCTCAACCACTGATTGGGAATTTCGGGACTTTTGGCCGGAACATCCTGCGGCTCAATAGCCAAACGAACTTCGACTGGAACCTCTATAAGAACTTCCACTTTTCGGAGCGGGTGAACTTACAGGTGCGAAGCGAGTTCTATAACATCTTCAACCTGCATGCGTTCCAGCAAGTGGCGGGCGCAAATAATGGCCCTTCGATCACTGCGCCTAATTTTGGGCAGTACACCGCGGTGAGCCTCAATTCGCGGCAAATCCAAGTGGGCGCGCGGATCGTCTGGTAGAAGTTAAGCGTGAAGATTTTCGGATAGAATCGGGTGGGCGTCGTCTGTTATCTTGCCGGCGCCCCACTACCTTTAGTTTTGCGCTCGCACGCCGCCGGAACGCCCGTCAGTTTGAGATCCGCGCGACACCTTCCAGTTGATCACGGACCCTCGCTGCAAACTAGGGGTCCGTTCAAGGAAACAAAATCCGCTTGCCGGAGTCTCAAGATCGCCCGCCCTTCAAAACCTAACCCAGCAAACGCTGTAAGTTGCCTGCCACGACCAGGCGCGCGTCAGCCGCGCTGATTCCAATCTCGCTTAAGGCTTGCGCCTGCAGTTTGAATACAGGGGCGATCCAACCGCGTGGGAAAAACGACGAGTCGGATCCGAACAGCAGACGTGAGGGTCCTACGATGTCCAGCGCGCGGCGGAATACGGTCTTCAGATCCAGTCCTTCAAAACGCATCCAGCTGTTGCTGCTGGACGTATCCAGGTAAACGTTAGGACACAGGTCCGCCAGCATCAGCGCCTCGCGAAAATAACCGGCGCCGAAGTGGGGTATCACAAAATTCAGCTTGGGATAACGCAGCGCCACCTCGTGGAGGTCAAGGGGATTGGAGTAGCGCATGTCGAATAGCGAGGGCAGGCCAAGTTTCTTGCGCACTCCGACCGTCAGGACGCCGCAGTGCACAAACACAACCGACGCTTGACCGGCGGCTTGTGCGAGAAGCGGATCCACGCGCGCATCGTGCATGGAATAGCGGTGCATGGCGGGGAAGAAGCACAGGGCGTGCAGACCCGCAGTGCCGGGGGGCTTGTCTGCCAATGGATTCACCATCGCGTAGGCAAGAAAGCGATCGGGGCGCGCGGCGGCTGCTGCCGTGACGGAAGCCTCATCGCCGGGCATACTCGCCAGAAGGGCTGCTCGTTCCACTCCGTGCCTGTCCAATTCAGCAGTCCAGCGCGATGCCAGCTCCACCGGGTCCTCAGGCGGAAGCTCCCATCCCAGGCTCGCTGCCACCTCTTCAGAGGTTTTTCCCGTCTGCGCAGCGAGCGAATCGAAAAATCGCCGAGAGAAAAAGTGGATGTGCGCGTCCCAGACCGCGCACTCACCCCACGGTGTCTGCATCTGGTTTATCGAAGTGAGTGAGCCCGGAAGCCAAGGCCAGTTGGGTCAGGCCTGCCACGTTGTTGACGCCTAGCTTCTTCATCATGGTCTTGCGATAGCTGCGCACGGTCTGCAGGCCGAGGTCGAGCATCACCGCGATATCCTTGCTGGTCTTTCCCTCGGCGACGAGCCGCAAAACCTGCAACTCGCGTGGCGAGAGCAACTCGAGCGGGCTACGCTCGTGAGTCTCGAGATCGCCTCGTTGAATCCTCGTCAGCAGCCGGTCGGACACCTGTGAGCTCAAATACGAGCCGCCCCGGGCGACGGCGCGGATGGCGTCAATCAATTCGGTGGAGGATGCCTTCTTGAGCACGAATGCCCTCGCGCCGGAACGAATCGCGGTAACGACGGAGTTCTCGTCGTCATACATCGAAAGAATAATCACCTTGATGCCCGGCACGTGCCGCACCAGTTCGGTGGTGGCCTCTATGCCGTTCATGCCCGGCAATCCGATGTCCATCAATACGATATCCGGCGGAGATTTCCGGCAAAGTTGCACCGCATCGGCGCCATTGTCCGCTTCACCCACAACCTTGAATTCGGTGCCGCGCTCCAGGATGGTCCGAACGCCGTCGCGAACCAGTTTATGGTCATCCACCAGAATTACGTTAAACGGCATATTGTTCTCAGGGCACGCCCGGAGCCGCCGCGCGCACCTTCGTCCCTCCCTCGCGATTGCGCGAGATCGACAGATCTAAGCCGGACTGCGCTGCATAATGCTCCATGCTCAGCAACCCCAGACCACGCCGGACGCCGGCCACGTCTTCCGGGTCGAAGCCGCATCCGTTATCGCGAATTTCCAGAATCAGTCCGTTACGTGTGGACTTTAGCGCGATTTCGATGGCGGAGCAACCAGCGTGCTGGACGGCGTTCTCGACGGACTCTTGCGCGATGTGGTACAGGCCGGTAGCGATTTTGGAATCGATCTTGAGAGAAGGGTCGGCTAGGAGACGGACTGTGCCGGCGAAGCGCGAACGGATGCGGCCTACGAGGCGATCCAGCGCGGGCCGGAGACCAGCGCGCTCGACGATGGAAGGATTCAACTCGTAACTGTAATCGCGCACCTCCTCCATGATGTTCCCCAGCATTTTCTGAATTTCGGCAAGGCGCGTGGAGGACTCGGGCGATATCTGTTCCAGATCCATTCGAACCAGGTCGATCTGAAGTCCCAGCGCGGTCATGTTCTGGCCCACCGAATCATGGAGGAATTGCGAGGCCATCCGGCGTTCGAACTCCTGGGACTTGAGGGCGCCCAAGACAGTGTGGCGCAACTCTTGCTCGGCCGTACCCCAAGGAGTAATCTCACGCGCCATTGCGCCCGCATAGACGATGCGATCCTGGCGGCGAATCGGAAATAAGCTGATGTACCAGACGGCTTTATCGCGCCGCTCGCGAAGCCGGAGAACGTCGCCGGCAAATATGCGCGCTACCCGATTCGCCCAAGCGGCAGCGAGATTTTGATCGAGAACACTGGCCAGCGCGCGGCCCTTCAGTTCAGCGGCCGTCATGCCGAAGAAGGCCATCGAATCCCCGTAAACTGCCTGCAAGACCTGGTCAGCGTCGAGGATCCAATGGCAAGCGAGACTCTGCTGGAGAAAGGCCTCGGCCACCCACGTTTCGTCGGCCATGGACCGGATCAGCGGCGCTTACGCGCGACCACTTTTCGCACGGCGGCGATAATATCGCGGGCAATCAGCCCGTATTTATCCATAAGTTCCGATGGAGTTCCGGATTCGGCGTAGGTATCCTGGATGCCGACAAATTCCATGGGACAAGGCTGCAATTCGGCGACAACCTGCGCCACGCGAACGCCCATGCCCCCATTCACGAGATGTTCTTCGGCCGTGACGATTGCCCCGGTATCGGCCGCAGCCCGGCGGATCGCGTCGCGATCGAGCGGCTTCACAGTGTGAAGGTCGAGAACCCGCGCCGAGATGCCGTCGGATTCGAGTGCTTCCGAGGCGCGGATTGCCTCGGCGACCAGCAGCCCGTTCGCCATGATTGTGACATCCGAGCCATCCACCAGCTCAATAGCTTTGCCGATTTCGAACTTTTGATCGCCATTGTAGATGACGGGCGCCTTGGGCCGGCCGGTGCGGATGAAGACTGGGCCAACGTGCGCGGCCGCGGCATGAACCAGCGCTTTTGTGGATATCTCGTCCGCCGGCGTAAGCACCACGAAGCCGGGCAGGGAACAGGCCAGGCTGGTCTCTTCCACGCTCATCTGGGATGGTCCATCTTCGCCGATCGAGATGCCGCTGTGCGTGCCTACGATTTTTACGTTGACGTTCGGGTAAGCCACGCAGACGCGAAGCTGCTCGAATCCCTTATTCATGGCGAAAGCCGAGAAGCTGGCCGCGAATGGGATTTTACCCGCATAGGCCATGCCCGCCGCTTGCGCCACCATGTTGGCTTCGGCGATGCCGAACGAGAAGAAGCGGTCGGGAAACTCCTTCTGGAAGTACACGGTCATGGTGGATTTGGAGAGGTCGGCGTCGCAGACCACGACGTCCTTGTTCGCGCGTCCCAACTCCACTAGAGCGCGCCCGAAGGCCTCGCGCGTCGCGGGACCAGGCTTCAATTCGAACTTCGTTTTTGCGGGCACGTTACTGCAACTCCTGGAGAGCCAGTTTCATCTCGTCCGGCGTGGGGGCCGTGCCGTGAAACTTGGGATTGTTTTCCATAAACGACACACCCTTGCCTTTCACGGTATGAGCCACGATACAGGTAGGGCGGCCTTTGGTGGCCTGCGCTTCTTCAAGCGCTTCCCGAATCGCAGGAAAGCTGTGGCCGTCGATCTCAAGCGTGTGCCAACCGAAAGCGCGCCATTTATCGGCCAGCGGGGCAACGTCCATGATGTCCTTGACGAAACCGTCAAGCTGGATACCGTTATAGTCCACGATGGCAACGACGTTATCGAGTTTGTGGAACGGTCCCGACATTGCGGATTCCCAGATCTGGCCTTCCTGAACCTCGCCGTCGCCAAGCATCACGTAGGTCCGGCAAGGGCGGCCGTCGAGGCGGTCCGCCAGACCCATTCCGAGCCCGAGGGAAAGCCCTTCGCCTAAAGAGCCGGTGGAAGCTTCCAGTGTGGGAAGAAAACGCACGTCGGGATGGCCCTGGTAGATTGATCCGAGCTTCCGCAGGGTGTTCAGCTTGTCTTTAGGAGCGAAACCCGTCTCCGCCATTACCGCATAGAGCACCGGGCAGGCGTGTCCTTTGGAAAGGATGAAGCGATCCCGGTCGCGCCACTTTGGGTTCTTCGGATCGATCCGCATGAAATCGAAGTAAAGCTGTACGAGGATTTCGACTGCGGAGAGTGAGCCGCCCGGGTGGCCGGAGCCCGCTGTACCGATCATTTCAATGATTTCGCGGCGGATCAGTTTGGCAATGCTCTGGAGTTCCGCGACGGATTTGGCCATGGGAATGATTCAATCTTACCGCGCGCCGGGGTTGAGATGAATTTGAATTCCGCTGATTTCGGGCGCTGCGACTTCGACCTGTACGGTGCGGGACCTGCGCGGAGTCCCCAGCACGGGCCGCAGGGCCATCGGACCCACGATTGGGCCAACGGCTTCCAACTCGTAAGAGCCTGCGGGTATGTGATCGAACTGGAAATGGCCGCGCGTGTCGGCTGTCACTGCTCGCAACGATTCGGTGTAGCCGCTTACGGATCGAAGGAGAACGCCGACCGGTCCCCAGCCGTTTGGGATGCCGTCAACCCGGCCAGCCACTTGATGGGACTCGACTTCGAGCAGAAGAAAATCCGTGAAAGGCCGAATTTCCCCTGCGCTCACGTCGATGGGCTTAGCTTTCGCGAAATCTACTGTGTCCTGGAAGTAGGCCGGGAAAACGGTCGCATGATCCAGGCCGTCAGGGGGAGGTAAAACGGCGAGAATGTAGCGCCCGGCGGGCAAGGAGAGGCGGTACATGCCAGCGTCATCGACGATTGCTTCGTTTCCAGCCACTAAGCGGACTTTGCCGGTTGTACCCAGCCGATTCATGGTCGCGACACGCGCGGACCGGACCGGGCGATGGTAGACGTCGAAAACGCGCCCAGTTATGGTGGCCGGTTGCGGGCTCGCAGCCTGAACAAGAACTGCGCAAGCCAGGGGCAAGCGCCGCATGATCATACAACTAGCTGAGGAGACGGGCGGCCGGTTTGGCGAAGTAGGTCAGGATGATGCCGGCTCCGGCGCGCGTAATCGAGGTCAGGGTTTCCATCATGGCCCGCTCGCAGTCGATCCAGCCGTTGCGGGAGGCCGCCATGATCATGGAGTATTCGCCGCTCACCTGGTACGCGCCTATCGGGACTTCGAACCGGTCGCGGGCCTGACGGATCAGGTCGAGATAGGCGAGCGCCGGCTTCACCATAATCATGTCGGCCCCCTCTTCCAGATCCAAGGCAATCTCCTTCATCGCTTCCCGGCCGTTCGCCGGGTCCATCTGATAGCTTCGGCGATCGCCGAACTGGGGCGTGGAATCAGCGGCTTCGCGAAAAGGACCATAGAAAACCGACGCGAACTTGGCGGCGTAGGCCATAATAGCCGTGCGCTGGAACCCATGAGCGTCCAGCGCCTCGCGGATGGCGGCCACCCGGCCGTCCATCATGTCGGAAGGGGCGACGATGTCGGCGCCCGCACGGGCATGGGAGAGCGCGGTCTTCGCCAGCCATTGCAGAGTAGTGTCATTGTCCACGTCGCCATCTTTGACGAAGCCGCAGTGGCCATGGCTGGTGTATTCGCAGTTGCAAACGTCGGTCATTATTAGCAGTCCGGGCGTTTCGCTACGCACCGCCCGGATCGCGGACTGGACAATTCCATCCTCGGCATAGGCTCCGGAAGCCATTTCGTCCTTGGACTCCGGCAGGCCGAACAGGATCACGCCGCCGATCCCGAGAGCGTACACTTCGGTGCACTCACGAACGAGATTATCGATGGACAACTGGTAATTCCCGGGCATCGAGGCGATCTCCCGCTTGATCCCTTCCCCGGGACAGACGAACAGCGGGAGGACAAACTGCGCTGGATTCAGGCGGGTTTCGCGAACCAGCCGGCGCATCGATTCGGACGTGCGCAGCCGCCTGGGGCGATGGGTGGGATAGGGCATCTCCCAGGATTGTAACTCTTGGAACCGAGAAGGGGCTTGACATGCGGACAGGCCCGGTTAAAATAAACCTCATTAATGCGCTGCTATGCAACCCGCCGCCTGTGACCACAACCGCACTCAGATAATCGCGCGCCGTGACGGAGTCGATTACGTGGAGTGCCTCGACTGCCGCCAGATTTTCGAAGCCGAAGACCTCGAACCGGTAAAAGCTGAGGAAGACGAAGAGTAAGCGCTGCTCCGTGCGTTAGCATGGAGTGGCATGCACGATCTCGCTCACTTCCGGAGCAACTTCGACCAGATTGCGCAACGCCTGTCCACGCGCAGCAATCCACCGAACCTCGATCAGTTTCGCGAACTCGACAGCCGCCGCCGCGCGGCCATTTCCCAAAGCGAGGATCTGAAGCGCCGCCGCAACGAGGAAACCTCTAAAATCGCCCAGCTCAAGCGGGAAGGCGTGGACACGGCCGAGTTGCAGAAGCAGGTCCGGGCCATGGGGGAGCAGATCGCCTCTTGCGACGAGCAGGTCAAGGCTTCCGATGAACAGTTCCAGGAACTGCTGGCGGGAATCCCCAACGTGCCTCATGAGTCCGTGCCGGTCGGGAAGGATTCCGATGACAATGCTGAAGTGCGACAGGTCGGCGAGCCGCGAAAGTTCGATTTTCCCCCGAAGGCGCACTGGGATCTAGGTCCGGAACTCGGGATTCTCGACCTGGAGCGTGCCGCGAAAATTACAGGCGCGCGGTTTGCCTTGTATTGGGGGCTGGGCGCCAAGCTCGAACGGGCGCTGATCAACTTCATGCTCGACGTGCACACTCGCGAGCATGGCTACACCGAAGTGCTGCCGCCGTTCCTGGTAAATTCCCAGAGCCTGTTCGGGACTGGCCAACTACCGAAGTTTGCCGATGATCTGTTCAAATGCGAGAAGCATGATTTCTGGCTCATCCCCACAGCCGAAGTCCCGGTCACGAACATTTACCGCGATGAGACCCTGGAAGGGGATCGGTTGCCGGTCAAACTATGTGCGTATACGCCTTGTTTCCGAAGTGAGGCCGGATCGTACGGGCGCGACGTGCGGGGCATTATCCGGCAGCACCAGTTTCAGAAAGTCGAACTGGTGAAGTTTACGCGGCCCGAGCAGAGCTATGACGAGTTGGAGAAGCTCACGGCGGATGCGGAAGACATTCTGAAGCGCCTGGGCTTGCCGTTCCGCACGGTGGTGTTGTGCACCGGCGACGTCGGTTTTTCCGCGGCCAAAACCTATGACATCGAGGTCTGGTTGCCGGGACAGAACGCATACAAAGAGATTTCCTCGTGCTCGAATTTTGAAGCATTCCAGGCGCGTCGCGCCGGTATCCGCTTTAAGGGCGGCAAGAAATCGGAATACGCGCACACGCTCAATGGCAGCGGACTCGCGGTGGGACGCACGTGGGTGGCGATCGTCGAGAATTATCAGCAGGCCGATGGCAGCGTTGTGGTGCCCGACGCCCTTCGCCCGTACCTCGGCGTCGACGTGATTCGGAAGGCATGAAAGGTTCCGCGGATCATCTCCCGGCCTTGACCGGCCTGCGGTTTTTGCTGGCGCTGTGGGTCATGCTCCATCATTTGACCGGCCCGGGCATGCGGCTCGAGGCTACTGCGCAGACTTGGCCTCATCCGCTGTATGCGCTGATACGCGGCGGATACCTGGCGGTCGCAACGTTTTTTGTGCTGTCCGGCTTCGTCCTGGCCCGCAATTATGGATGGAGCGGATGGCATGCGGCCCGCTTGCGCCGGTATGCGGTGGCCCGATTCGCGCGGGTCTACCCGGTTTATGCCTTGAGTTTTGCACTGGTCGCGCCGTTCGTGATCGCGGACCGGACGCCAGGAAAACCTGGGATTATCGCCAATTATGGATTGTTACTCCAGGGATGGACCACGCATTTGCCGGTGGGATGGAATACGCCCGCGTGGTCGCTTTCGTGCGAAGTCTTCTTTTATATCTCGTTTCCCCTGGCTGTGATTGTGCTGCGACGCCTGAATCCGTTGGCCCTCGCGGTGGCGGCCTGCGTTTTTACGCGGGTGCTGTTCGCCGCCGGACTGAGGGACGAATGGAAGCCGCTCGTCCATTTTTCGGATTTTGTCATGGGGATCGCGGCGGCGGCGTTGTATGAACGTTTATCAGGCGCAGCGAGGCGGCCGGCAGGTTACTGGTTCTATCTGCCGGGCGCAGCCGCGGGTGCGATGTTTATCGCCTGGCCTACGCTGCTGCCCGGTGGCGTTGACCTCAACAGCGCGCTCCGGCCGTTGAACGCCCTCCTACTGGTCGGCTTTGCATTGGGCACCGGTTTTGTGGCACGGCTGTTGTCTTCGCCCCCGGCGGTGTTTCTCGGTAAATCGAGCTATGCCATGTACATCTTGCATGTGCCGGTGTTGTGGTGGGTGCGGCGCTGGTCGCCGGACCTCGGCCCCGCACCGTACCTTGCACTGGTAATTCTGCTCTCGATGGCCGTATACCGGTTCTTTGAAGAGCCGGTGAACCGGTATATCCGTGCGCTGGCCTGGTCTTCAGAGCGAGCCCTTCAGCCCTAGCTCTTCCGCTTTCTCCTGCATTGCTTTGATGCAGAAATCAATGTGATCTTCGAGGGGGACTCCCAGTTCCTCCGCACCTTCGATGATGTCCTGCCGGTTCACTGAACGCGCAAAAGCTTTATCCTTCATCTTCTTCTTCACCGACGAGACATCTACTTCGAAAATGCTGCGGTGGGGCTTGACATAGGAAATGGCGGTGATGAAGCCGGCCAGTTCGTCGCAGGCGTAAAGAGCTTTCTCGAGCGGTGACACCCTCGGAACGCCGCTGTAATTCGCATGGGACAGAATGGCCCGGCGGATCTCCTCGCTTACGCCCCGTTCGGCCAGGATCGCCTCGCCTTTCATCGGATGGTCGGGGGCCTGGGGATGGATCTCCCAATCGAAGTCGTGGAGCAGCGCGGTAGCGGACCACTTCGGTTCGTCCTCGCCCAGCCTGCGGGCGTAGGCGGTGACGCACGCCTCCACTGCGAGCGCGTGTTTGCGCAGACTTTCCGACTGCGTGAATTCGCAGAGGATATTCCAGGCATGCGGCCGGTCGGGTACCTGAGGATCAGGCATGGCTTCCATCATAGCGAGGGAAAGGGATCGCCCCAAGCGGCCCGCCGGGCGGTCCGGAAGCGTTCGCGATCGCGCTTGGCGGCGCGGACGGTCCGGATACCGGCCGGTGTGCAGGTCTCCAGGACGATCAGGCCGGGTTGATGACGCGGGCGCCGGATGATCCGCGCGGGGGGAGGAGCCGCCGGCTCACGTCCCACCGCAACATAGCTGAACTTCTCATCCTCATAGTTGAGGTCGGCTTCCTTGAGCCGGCGATGCAGCGCCGATCGCTCCACCCGCGCTCCGAAATGGCACCAATCCGGATCCACAATCGGGCAAGCGCCGGCAGCGGGGCAGGGAGCCAGCATGTGCGCGCCGCCCGCTAACAGGCTCGTGCGGACTTCGCGAACCAGAGCGAACCCTCGGGGAGTCCCCGGCTCGATCACGATCAAGGCCACACGTGCGGCTTGCCATAACCGGGAAATTATTTCGGACGGTGGAGCCTCCCCCAGCGAATAGGCCGCGATCACCAAATCGTGAGGGGGGAATTTCGCGATCCGGAGAAAATTCTCACGCCGGATCTCTGCTCGCGGCAGAAAGTCGCGGGCAGCATCCGCCAGCGCTGTGTCGCGCTCGATCAAGGTGATCGGATCGAGTTGCGGGAACCAGCGGGAAGCGGCCAGTGCGGCCGCCCCGGAGCCGGCGCCAATGTCCAGGATGCTGGTGATCGGGAGGTGTTGCAGTTCGCGGAGCGCTTCAACTGAAGCCGCGTAGGTACCGGGCATGCGCGTGGCAAGGTAAGCGGCCACGCGTTCTTCGGGAGCCAGACCCGCCAAAACCGTCGAGCAACCCTCCCGGTAGCCGCAAGACATGGCCTGAGCCGCGCGCTTCAACGCGGCGAAACCGACGGCGGCCGCACGTTCTTCTACGGCAGCGCGAATTGGTTCTGGCAGGTGCACACTTCCATCATGCCGGAACTTCGCCGGATCGCGTGGTGTCTATGGGGTAAGCGGGTCGCAAAACTTCCGGACATTGGGGCGATTCAACGCCGCAGGCGTGTACGGAATACGTGCGCCCAATGGAGGGTGATTATGTTTGAACAAGCTGTACTGCGTCCGGCGCCCGTGCGCGGCTGGGCTGTGATGTTAAGCTTTGCCGGCGAATTGGGACTCGTCGGCTGCATGCTGGCGGCGCCGCTGATCTGGCCGCAATTGTTGCGGCGCCACGAAGTCATGGCTTGGATCACCGCGCCTTTGCCTCCCCCACCATTCATTCGGGAAGCGCCCTTAGTCCATTTTCGGCCCATGCGGGCGTTCGTTCGGCCGGGCGCACTCTGGTACGCGCCGCGTACGATCCCGCAGTCTGTGCCGCAATTCGACGAGCCGCCGGGCCAGCGCCCAGGGGTCCCGGGAGGCAGTGCGAGCAGCCCGGCTGACAATCCTTTCGCGCCCATCTTCGATTCGGCCATCCGGATTGAGCCGCCAAAGCGCCCCGCCGAACCGGCGGCACCTCCGAAGATCGCTCCCGTACAACAAGTCAAAGTCAGCGGTACCCTTCAAGCCGCTCGACTCGTTCGGCGGGTGGACCCTGTGTATCCCGCGCTCGCGCGGCAAGCCCGGATCGCCGGCACGGTCGAGCTGGCGGGCGTGATCGGCACCAATGGTCAGATCCGAGAATTGCGCGTTGTGAGCGGTCCCGCCTTGCTGGTAAACGCGACGCTCGAGGCGGTTCGTCAATGGATTTATCAGCCTACCTTGTTGGGCGGGAATCCCGTGGAAGTGATCACCACCATCAGCGTCGTCTTCCGGCTCAATTGATTCTCGTGCGGTCTCGCACGATTGGCAAACCGGAGGCATGTTTGCGCACGCGGCGGAATCTGCAAGACTGGTATCACTACCTTTTATGTTGGTCCGGATCCGCTTCGGGAAACGATCGCCTGTCAGCGCCAAACGAGCGAAGAATCGCCGCGCCGCGCAGGCGATTGCGGTTTTGCTCAAGCCGGCGGCCTTGATAGCGTGCGTCCTTGGCTGCTGGCGGATCGCCTCGGATTTCAACTGGACCGGCGGATTCGCCATTCCCTCCGGCGTGTTTTCCCACTGGCAGGTCTGGCTCGGTGGGGCCGCCGTTCTGCAATTGTGTTCTTACGCGCTAAATCGCTATGGCAAGGGCGACCGGACTGCCTCTTGACGGGTGGCCGTTTTGCTTCTGATATTCTTTAGTTAGGACGCCGTCATGGGTTACACCCGGTTGCGCTATACCCGCTCCTCCTTTTTCGGATTCTTAACGCCGGGCGTGAAGTGGCTGCTGATCAGCAATACCGTAGTCTTCCTCCTCTATTATCTGGGAGGCGCGTCGTTGCAACGCAGTGCCATCGTGCTGCTGGCGTTGAGCGCCGAAGCCGCGGTGCGCAATGCGATGATCTGGCAGCTGTTCACGTACATGTTCCTGCACGGCGGCATTACGCATCTGCTGTTCAACATGCTCGCGCTCTGGATGTTCGGCTCTATGCTGGAACAGGACTGGGGCACGCGGCGCTTCCTGAAATATTACTTTCTATGCGGAATCGCGGCTGGAGTGTGCGTATTGGCCGTCAATGCGGCGATCGGCGATTGGGGCACTCCCACCGTGGGAGCTTCGGGAGCCATTTTCGGACTATTGCTGGCATTTGGCGTAATGTACCCCAACCAGACCGTGCTGATGAATTTCTTGTTCCCGATCAAAGCCAAGTACATGGTGATGATCTACGCCGCCATCGAACTGCTGCTGACATTCGGGCCGAACACCGGTGTCAGCACCATCGCCCACCTGGGCGGCATGGTGTTCGGGTATATCTATTTGAAATCCCGATGGCCGCGAT
This sequence comes from uncultured Solibacteraceae bacterium, assembly GCA_964554945.1. Classification (GTDB taxonomy): domain Bacteria; phylum Acidobacteriota; class Terriglobia; order Bryobacterales; family Bryobacteraceae; genus PSRJ01. The sequence continues at coordinate 28,841 of CAZKQQ010000018.1, forward strand.
TCGGGTTCGCGGAGGCCCGGTCCGCTTACAGCCAATGGAGGCTGCAGCGGGCCAAGCGGAAATTTCAGGTTTACATGCGCAAGCATGGTAAAGACGGCGGACCATGGGTGAACTGATGCAGCAACGGGAATTTGGCGCGCTGCGTCCCTTGTAAGAGGGAGTGAGGTAGACCTCTATGCGATCGTGGAAAGCTTATACACTTTGCGGCTTCATGCTGGCTGTGCTGGCGGGGCTGTTGATCGCCCAGGAGCAGGGGCCCAATCGAGACCCGGGCGCCACGGTTGCCCGTCCGCGCAAGAAGGATTCCGGAAATACCGCGCCGGATTCCGACCTGCCGAAGATCCCTTCGCGTCTCAACAAGAAGAACGAGACCGACACCACCGGCCTTGCCAATTTCAAGAGCGATGTCGACCTGGTGACTGTTGATGTCGCGGTGCTCGACAACAAGGGCCACTTCATCCCGGGAATTCCCTCGGGCAATTTCCGGGTTCTTGAAGACAATGTGCCGCAGCCGGTCAAGGGCGTGAACCCCGGTGAAGCGCCCATGACGGTCGCCTTGGTGATCGAGTTCAGCAATTTGTTCCAGCAGTACTGGAGCGAAACCTGGTATCAGACCCTCACCGCGTCGTGGGGCTTCATGGAGAGCCTGAAGCCGGACGATTACGTTGCCGTGGTGGCATACGATATCCGCCCGGAGATCCTGACCGATTTCACAACCGATAAGGCTAAAGTCCGCGATGCCATGCAGCGCCTCAATATTCCCGCCTTCTCGGAATCGAACCTGTACGATGCTCTCACCGATACGGCCGAGCGCATGTCCGGCATTGAAGGGCGGAAGGCGATCGTGCTGATCGCTTCCGGTATCGACACGTTCAGCAAAATCAACTACGGCGAAGCGCGCAAAAAGCTGCAGCAGGCCGGCGTTCCCGTGTACCCGATCGGGTTGATGCAGGCACTCAGAATCATGTATGAGTCATATGGCGCGCTCGGGCCGATCCAGAATCTCGACTTCCTGCAAGCGGACAACGGCATGCGGACATTTGCCAAGGAAACCGGCGGCATCGCGTTTTTCCCGCGATTCTACGGCGAATTCCCCACCATCTTCCAAAATATTCAACAGGCGCTGCGCAACCAGTATGTCCTCACCTACGAGCCAACCAACAAGGCGCACGATGGCACGTATCGGAAGATTAAAGTCGATCTCGTGAATCCCGCAACCAACGAACCGCTCAAGGTCACCGATGAAAAGGGCAAGCCAATCAAGTATCAGATCATCGCCAAGACCGGGTATAAAGCGCCGCGCGAAGTCGAGTGAGCGTCCGCTCGGCGGATTCGCGGGACTGATCACAGTCACAATCGAACAAGAGCGCCGGCGACGCGCGTTCCCTCCATTTTGTCAAGAACTGAATCCGGTGATTTTCCAACCCGATGCGAATCCATTGACACGATGATGACAGCGATGTTACTCTCGCTCCGTTTCCCACATGAAGGCGACCCCGCTCTCGAACGCGACCATTCTTCTCGTAGATGATAACAAGGACGGTTTGGTAGTCCGCAGATCGCTGCTGGAGGAACTCGGCTACCGTGTTGAAACTTGCCCAAACGCGGAGGAAGCTCTGAAGGTGTTTACCGCCTCCCGGTTCGATTTGATCGTGACCGATTACAAGATGCCGCGGATGAGCGGCACCGAACTGATCGAACGAATCCGCGTGCTCGATCCAAATGCTCTCGTGATCCTCCTGTCCGGATTCGTGGACCCGCTCGGCCTCAACGAACAGAATACGGGGGCCAACGCCGTGATCGTGAAGAGTGTGCACGAGCCGATGCATCTGGTACGGGCGGTAAAACGTCTTTTGAATCGGCCCGCGCCGAAAAAGCCGCCTGGAACCCAGCGGGATGGCAGCCGCATCCGCAACGGTACGCGCGGAAATCTGGCACACTAAGAACGTGCGCTTGCGAATCGTCCCGCTCCTTTTAGCATGTCTGCTCGCTACGGGAGCCGGCACCAGCGCTACCACCGTGCCGGCAAAGCGAAAGACACGGCCGGCGAAATCCGAGACAGCCGTCAAAACCTCCTCCGCGGTGCGCCGCTGGATGAAGACGATGACACTGCGCGACGAAGTCGCGCAATTGATCTTCATCCCGTTCTCCGGGACGTTTCCCAATTCGCGTTCCCGCGAATATCGCAAATTTGTCCGGCTGATCCGCGATACGAAAATCGGCGGCCTCGTGCTGGTGAACTGGTCCAATGGACGCACTACACCGAAGGCGGAGCCGTACGCGTTGGCGGCATTCTTAAACCGGATGCAACGCATTGCCAAGACTCCGCTCCTGGTCAGCGCTGATTTCGAGCGCGGCGCGAGCATGCGTGTGAACGAGACAACGCCGTTTCCGCACACCATGGCATTCGGCGCGGCCGGCGATCCGGAGATGGCCCGTTTTGAAGGCGAGGTCACCGCGCGCGAGGCCCGGGCTTTGGGCGTGCAGTGGGTCTTGTTTCCAGTCGCCGATGTCAACAATAATCCCGACAATCCGGTGATCAACATCCGGTCGTATGGCGAGAACCCGCAAGCGGTGGCCGCGATGGTAAAAGCCTTTATCGAAGGGGCCCACTCCGATAAGAAGAATTTCGTGCTGACCACCGTGAAGCACTTTCCCGGGCACGGCGACACGGCCGACGACACCCACCTGAATCTGGCAACAATTCCAGCCGACCGCGAGCGGCTCGATCGGCTAGAGCTGGTCCCGTTCCGGGCGGCCATTGACGCCGGCGTCGACTCCGTCATGACGGCTCATGTCGCGGTTCCGGCGCTGGCTCCGCCCGATCTGCCCGCCACCCTGGCGCCTCAAATTTTGACCGGCCTGCTGCGCAACGAACTGGGCTTTCAAGGACTGGTCATCACCGATGCTTTGGAGATGGGCGGCATCGCTAAGGGATATAGCACCGGCGAAGCCGCGGTTCGGGCCCTGGAGGCCGGCGCCGACGCGTTGCTGATGCCTCCGGATCCGGACGTTGCTTTGAAAGCTGTGATCGGCGCTGTCGAAGACGGCCGGCTCTCTCGCAAGCGGATTCAGGCGAGCGTCGCTAAAATCCTGGCCGCGAAAGAGCGTTTGGGGCTGGATCATAAACGGGTCGTCGATCTCGAATCGATCGCCGATGTGCTTGATTCGCCGGAGGACCATGATCGCGCCCAGGAGATTGCCGACCGGGCCGTTACTCTGGTGCGTAATGCCAGCGGCGTCTTGCCGCTGCAAGCCCCCGAACGCGCTTGCTATCTGGTGCTCGCCGAAAGCAGGTACTCTTCCGAAGGACAGGTGTTCGCGCGCGAGTTGCGGAAGCGGGCGCCCAAATCCGCGGAGGCCGCCCTCGACCCAAGCATGACTCGCGAGGCCATGGATGAGGCCGTCCACAAGCTTCCGGACTGCGAACGCTACGTCGTCGCTGCCTTCTCCACCGTGGCTGCCTACCGTGGTTCGGTGGGCTTAACCGGCGAACTGCCCCAGGTTCTGCAGGCACTGATCGCGTCGCAGAAGCCGGTTATCCTCATTGCGCTCGGCAATCCCTACCTTCTGCGGGGGTTCCCGGATGTCGCCGCCTATCTGGCCACCTTCAGCACGGTGGCTCCCTCGGAGACAGCTGCCGTAAAAGCGCTTTTTGGCGAAATCAATATCCGCGGACATCTTCCAGTCAGCATTCCCGGTGCGGCGCAATATGGCGAAGGATTGCAGGTGCCGGTGACACGCGCGGGTCCGCCGGTGTCCGATCAGTAGTATCCATTTACACCCGAATTGCAGTAACGAGTTCGCACGATCTACAGGCTATACTAATCGATGCATGAACTTGACTCCCCCACCGCCCGGCGTGGAGGTGGTGCTGATTCTGGTGGTCCTCGTCGCAGCTGTCTATGACGTGCGTTATCGCCGCATTCCGAACTGGCTTTCACTAAGTGGCGCTGCAATTGGCTTGGCTTTAAATACCTTCCTATACCCAGGCATTTCTGGCTTGATATTTTCTTTAAAAGGTTTGGTGGTAGGATTCGGTGCGTACTTTCTGCTTTATGCCCTCCGGGCCATGGGGGCGGGCGATGTGAAGTTGATGGGGGCAGTTGGGTCCCTGGTGGGATGGGAAGACTGGTTCGGTATTTTTCTCGTTACCGCGATAATAGGCGGCATTCTTGCCTTAATCGTGGTTCTCCTCCGAGGTCGGGTAAAAAAGACTTTTTGGAATGTGGGTTATATCTTCGGAGAAATGCGACATGGCCGGCCGGCGTACATCAATCGGGAGGAGCTTGACGTGAAAAACCCCAAATCGGTTGGTTTGCCGCATGGTGCTGTAATCGCCGTAGGCACAATCTTCTTCCTTGCCCTCGGCGCGCGTTTCGTGCCATAAGAAAGCCGGGATGACCTTTTTTCAGAACTCTCTGCATAATTCTTCAAAACTCCACACCGCAGAAATAACAACCGTGAACTGATGTTAACAATAGATAGAGGGTGTGAATCTTGACAATCCAGAGTTGGGCCTAATATAATTTACACCCAGGGTCGCTTTTTATTTTGGTCTGGGCTCCTCCTCGCTTGGAGCTGTGAGCACTGAGGCATTGTTAGTGGGTCGCAAATGCGGCCTTATTCGATCGTATCGAGTAACAATCAGATTGTCCGCGTATTTGCTGAATTGTAGCCCTACTTATGTCTGCTTTCTTCGGGTCTGCGCACTTACACTCCGACGTCCCATTTCCAGTGGCGTCCCGAACTAACCAAAACTTGTCCAATCCAAATTTACAGAGGAACAATCGAATGAAATCGCTGTGGATAGCACTCTGTCTGTTCGCCTGCGCCTGCATGGCCTTCGGCCAAGCCGGGTCCGGCACGATTACAGGCACTATTGCAGATCCGGCAGGAGCAGTCATCGCGAATGCCAGTGTGGAAGCCCGCAATACGGAAACCGGTGTTGTTTTTCCGGTGGTAAGCACCGCCACCGGCAACTACACCGTTTCCCAGTTACCCGTCGGCCAATATGAGGTTTCGGCCACCGTGCCGGGCTTCAAGAAGTATGTCCGTTCGGGCATCGGCGTGGCCGCCGCCCAAGTGGTCCGCATCGACATCGGTCTCGAGGTCGGGCAGGCGTCGGAGTCGGTTACCGTGCAGGCGGACGCGTCGCTGCTGAAAACCGAAACGGCGGACGTGGTTCACAACATCACTCTGGACCAGTTGGACAACCTGCCTATTCTGGGCATCGGGAATGCGAATGCCGGCAGTTCGGGGGTTCGCAATCCGTACAGCTCGGTGCAGTTCATTCCCGGCGTTGCCTATACGGCGAACTCATCCATGATCATCAATGGCGCGCCCACCAACACCGCCGCCTACCGCGTGGAGGGTCTGGACAACACCAATCACACCGTCGCGTTTGCCTTGCAGGAGAATCAACCTTCTGCTGATGCCATCCAGGAAGTGGCCGTACAAACCAGCAATTACGCGCCGGAATTCGGCACCGCGGGCGGCGGGTTATTCAATGTCACGATGAAGTCGGGCACCAATCAATACCACGGCAGCGGATACGATTATTTCGTCAACGAGGATCTGAACGCCGCTCAGCCCTTCAGTAACGACGGCTTCGGCAACAAGGTTCGTCCGCGTAATCGCCGCAACGATTTTGGCGGCACGCTCGGCGGTCCGGTGATCATCCCGAAAGTTTACAATGGCCGCGACAAAACCTTTTTCTTCTGGAACTGGGAGCAATTCAAGGAAAGCACGCTCCTCCCGTTTAACCTGACGCTTCCGACCGCCGCCTATCGCAACGGCGATTTTTCGGGCATTTCGGTGAATGGAGGCGCCTCGGCGCAGTCCCTCCAGGCCTTGGGTGTTCCCACAAATCCTCTGCCTTCCCAGGACTCGCTCGGCCGGCCGATCTACGCCAACACTATCTACGATCCGACCACGGTTCGCCCCGGCAATGGCGGCGTACCGGTCACGGACCCTTTCACGAACAATAAAATTCCGCAAGCGCGCTTCAGTCCAGTCTCGGTAAAGGTTCAGAACCTGATCCCGCTTCCGACCAACGGCAACCTCATCGCCAATGCGCTTGGCAGCAACATCAGCGCCCGCGACACCACCATTCCGTCGCTGAAACTGGACCAGGTGACCGGCGCCAAAGGGCAGCTGTCTTTCTTCTGGTCAAGCACGCAGACCGACAGCCAGTACTCCACCCCCAACGGCAACGCGGATGGCCTGCCGGACGAGATTTCCCAGAATCGCGGCACGTTCATCCATGCTCTGACTCTGCGCTTGAACTACAACTATACGTTGACGCCGACCCTGCTCCTCCACTTGGGCGCGGGCTATTCGCGCATCAGCTTCATCGACACGGCTGCATTCACCAAGTTCAATTGCGCGGCGGAGATTGGTTTGCAGGGGTGCTTGAACAATTTCAACTTCCCGACCTTCACCCAGATGACCGGCGGCCCCTTGACAACCCTGCCCGGCGGCGGATCGGTCGGCAGTCTCGGCGGCATGCAACAGATGGGTAACGCCCAGTTGCACACAACCACCCGCACCGAGCGCCCGGCTTACAACGCGAACGCGACCTGGATCAACGGAAATCACAGCTATAAGGTCGGTGGAGAGGTCTGGTTCCAGGGCAACATTACTGCTCCTCCCTCGGGTGTTCTCTTCAACGCCACCACTTTTGCCCCCATCACGAATGTGATTACCAATGCCGGCGCCACGGCTCTGCCGTTCAATCCGCCGAACGGCCTGGCCGGACAGCAGATCGGTTTTCCTTATGCCAACTTCCTGTTAGGCGATTACACGCGCATTAGCCAAAGCGCCCAGACCGATACTCGTATGGGAAAGGCGCAATGGGCGCTCTACCTGCAGGACTCCTGGAAGGTCAACCGCAAATTGACTGTCGACTACGGTGTGCGTTGGGACTATGCGACGCTGCCGGTCGAGCAGTATGGCCGGTCGGCCGACTTCTCCGGGACCACTCCGAATCCGGCCGTGGGCGGCCGCCTCGGCGCTCCGATCTTCCAGGCTACCTGCAATTGCACATTCGCCAGTAACTATCCCTATGCAGTCGGCCCACGCGTCGGTATTGCCTATCAGATCGATCCCAAAACCGTGCTCCGCGCCGGATGGGGCTTCATCTACGGCTTTGCCAACGATATCAACGTCTCCAGTTCGGCGATCGTGAATAATGATGCGGCCGGACCGAACGCATATTCCAATCTTCAGGCCAGCGGCCTGCCGCAACCGGTGTGGCCGAACTTCGCTGCTGGACAAAGTCCTCTTCCGGGAGCCACCGTCAGTTCCTTCACTCTAAACGCAATCGATCGCAATGCCACCCGGCCTCCCCGACAGAACCAGTGGAGCATCGGCTTGCAGCGGGAAATCACGACCAACCTCGTGCTCGAAGCTGCGTACGTCGGTAATCGCGGGGTGTGGTGGAGCGGTCTGAACCAGGGTCCGAACCTCGGATTCGTCAATCAGGTCTCCCCGGCGGCATTCGCCGCTTATGGTCTGGATCCGTTCCACAACGTGGCGGATAACTTGCTGCTCAGCCAGCCAATCTCCAGCGCGGCCGTAATCGCCAGGGTTGGAAATCTTCAGCCCTATCCGGGTTATCCGACCACCAGCACCCTTCTGAATGCGCTGCGGCCTTATCCGCAGTACACAACTCTGGTTGCCGCTAACGCACCCACGGGAAACACCTACTACGACTCTATGCAAGCCAAAATCACCAAGCGCCTATCGCACGGCCTCCAGGTGAATGGCACGTTTACGTGGGCCAAATCTCTGGTTTCCACCAGGGAAAACTTCTTCGACGCGTCCAGTTCCAGCAAGACGTTCCAGACGACGGATCAACCGTTCCTCCTGAACGCCAACATCCTCTACACCACCCAAAAACCTGGGTTCGTCAGCAACCGGATGCTGAGCCTGGCCATGAAGGATTGGCAGCTTGGCGCTTTCCTGCAGTACGGTAGCGGATTCCCGCTGACTCCCCCGAGCGCCACTGTTACTAACAATCTCACGCAGGATGTGGGTACCACGAGTTACCAGATTCGTGTGCCGGGGCAGCCGCTCTATCTTAAGGACTTGAACTGCCACTGCATTAACCCGTATACGGATCAGGTCCTGAATCCACTGGCTTGGACCAACCCGGCACAAGGCAGCTACGGCCCCAACGCTCTCTGGGGCGATTTCCGAGGACCGCGCCACCCCAACGAGAACTTCAATTTCGGACGGAATTTCCGAATCAAGGAACGGATGAATCTGCAAGTCCGCGCCGAGTTTACGAACATTCTGAACCGCACCTATCTGGCCGGTCTGCCCCTTCAGACTCAGCCGAATACAACCAATCCGGCCGCTCCGCCGTCTCACAACGGGGCAGGGCAGATCAACGGAGGTTTTGGAACGATCAACGCCACCGCAGCCACGGGTTCCTTCCCAAGTCTGGGCGGTCTCCCGCGCAGCGGCACCCTGGTCGCCCGCTTCACGTTCTAAATCAACCTAGAGCTTGACTCCTGCAAAGCCTCGCCCCTTACCGGGGAGCGAGGCTTTTGTCTTTTGGTGCGTGCTAAAATTTATCTCCTATCCCGGCAAATAGAGGGAGGCTTCATGCCTGTCGACAAACAGCCTTTGGATATAACCCGTCGTACCGTGATCGCCAGTGCCACCTTGATTCCGGTCACGGCCTTGACTGCGGCCGCTCAGCCGCCCGCTACCGCGCTCTCGGCGCCGCAGAAGAAAACTCTCGAAGCCTTCGTCGACCGCCTGGCGCCGCAAGACGAGTTGGGCCCCGGCGCGGTCGAGTGCGGGGCCGCCAACTATATCGATCGCCAGCTCGCCGGCTATCTCGCCGCCGAAAAAGAAACCCTGATCGCCGGGCTCTCTGCCGTCGATGCTTACGCCCGCAATACGCATGGTGCGCCCCTCGCCGAACTCCGGGCCGACCAGAAAGACGCGGTTTTAACCGCCCTCGAAAACGGTTCCGCGGCCGGAGTTTCCAACGCGCGCGCGTTCTTCAATCGGGTCCGCCGCCTGACGCTCGAGGGCATGTTCGGCGATCCCTATTATGGCGGCAACACGAACTTCGCGGGCTGGGACCTCATCCGCTATCCGGGTCCGCGCCTGGCCGTGAGTCCCGACGAGCAGAAAATGAGTACGCCGCCCAAGCCGTACCGCAACTCCGCCTACGGATCGAATCATGGCCATTAATCTGAAGCCTGTCGACGTTGCCGTCGTTGGCCTCGGGGCGGCCGGGGGTGTTGCTGTCCTGCCGCTGGCACGCGCCGGCTTGCGGGTTGCAGGAATCGAAGCGGGCACGTGGATGGATCCCGGCAAGGACTTCCACCCCGACGAAATCTACAATAACGTTCGCGGCATGGTCACCACCGGAGACAAGATCCGCCGCGAAGCGCCAACGTTCCGTACCGATTCCAATCAGAAAGCGCAGCGCGGCGGTCCCAGCCCCATGATGAACGCCATCGGCGGCACGTCGATTCACTATCACGCGCAAAGCTGGCGACTGAAGCCGTGGGATTTCAAAACCGTTTCCGAAACCAGGAACCGCTACGGCGCGAGCTATCTTCCAAAGAACTCGACAGTCGAGGATTGGCCGATCAGCTACGACGAGCTCGAGCCGTACTACGACACCGTCGAATTCGAAGTCGGCGTTAGCGGGAAGGCCGGCAACCTTCGCGGCGTCCTCAATCCCGCGGGCAATGTGTATGAGGGTCCGCGGCAGCGCGAGTACCCCATGCCTCCGCTCCGCACCACTGAATATCTCGAGCACATGAAGGCGGCCGCGCGTTCGCTCGGCTGGAAGCCGTTCCATTCACCCGCCGCAATCAACTCCCAGCCGCGCGATGGCCGCGGCGCTTGTGGTTATCACGGTTATTGCGATCGTGGCGGCTGTCATCTCCAGGCCAAAAACTCGACCTGCTTCACCACCATCCCCGCCGCGCTCAAGACAAAGCGTCTGACCATCTTCGATCGGGCTCACGTTACCCGCGTAGTTGCAGGGAGCGACGGCAGAGTGACCGGCGTTCAGTACATTCGAGACGGCAAGGAATATTTCCAGCCCGCCAAGGCGGTGCTGGTTGGTTCTTACACCTACGAGAACGCGCGCCTGCTGCTGCTTTCGAAATCGAAGGCCTACCCAAATGGGCTCGCGAACAATCACGGCCAGGTAGGCAAACACTACTTCGGGCATTGGGATGCGCAGGCCGGCGCCGCAGTCAACGCGCTTTTCCCCATGGACCTCAATCTTTGGTACGGCGCGATCCTTTCCCAAGGTGTCGTCGTCGACGAATGGGCCGACGATAGCTTCGATCACAGCGGCCTCGGCTTCATTGGCGGCGCCAGCATGACCGCCTATATGGAAAAACATCCCATCGCCGCCGCTGCCAGCCAGACCTTCGGCCAAGCGCCGGAATGGGGCTCGAAGTGGAAATCCTGGATTCACCAGAATGCCGGCCGTACGGCCTCCGCGTATATTCAGACCAACAGCTTTCCGTACGAGAACACCTATCTGGATCTGGACCCCGAAGTGAAAGATCCGCTCGGCGATCCGGTCATTCGCGTGACCAGCGGACCTAAGGAAAACGAGCGCCTCGCCGCCCTCTATGCGCAGAACCGCATGGAGGAGTGGTTCAAAGCCGCGGGCGCTATCGGCGTCACTAAGGGAAATCCGAACGGTCCGCGTCTCAGCACCCACACTTACGGCGGCACCCGTATGGGCGATAATCGCGAAACCAGCGTTGTCGACAAGTGGGGGTTCTCGCACGAGGCGCCAAACCTCGCCATGCTGGGCGGCTCGGTGTTCGGAACTAGCGGCGCTCGCAATCCCACCTTGACCATCCAGGCGCTCGCCTGGCGCACCGCGGACCATTTGGTGAAGGCCTGGAAATCGATCTCCGCCTAATCGTGCGCCATGGCAATCCAGTTAAAACCGGTTGACGTAATCGTAATCGGCCTGGGTGCCGCGGGAGGCGTAGCTGTTCTGCCGCTGGCGCGCGCCGGACTTAAAATCGCCGGTATTGAAGCGGGCACCTGGATGGATCCTAGGCAATTCCGCCCAGACGAGATCCATAACAACGTGCGCGCCTTGGTTACTTCCGTGCCCAAGACAAAGCGCGAAGTCCCCACGATCCGCGATAATCCTTCCTCGCCCGCCCGCCGCGCTCCCAATCATCCGATGATGAATGCCATCGGCGGCACTTCCATCCACTATTGGGCGCAGAGCTGGCGTCTCAAACCATGGGATTTTCGCGCCAGAACTGAATCCATCAATCGCTACGGCGCGAGCACGATTCCGAACGGCTCGACAGTGGAAGACTGGCCGCTGACATACGACGAACTCGAGCCGTACTACGATCTGGTGGAATACGAAGTCGGCGTATCCGGCAAGGCCGGCAACATCCAGGGTCAGATCGACCCCGCGGGAAACGTCTTCGAAGGTCCACGCCGGCGCGAGTATCCGATGCCGGCTCTACGCGGCACGGAATTTACGGAGCTCATGGCCGATGCTGCCACGAAGCTCGGCTGGCATCCTTTCCGCCCCCCAGCCGCCATTAACTCGCAGCCGTATCGCGGACGGCCGGGCTGCGGCTATCACGGATTCTGCGCTACCGGCGGCTGTCACCTGAGCGCAAAGAACTCCACCGCCGTGACCACGATTCCCGAAGCGCTCAAAACGAAAAATCTCGCCATCTTTGATCGCGCCCAGGTAACCCGCATTCTCGCCGGGTCGGATGGCCGCGTAACGGGCGTGCAATATCTCCGAAACGGCCGGGAATACGTGCAACCCGCCCGCGTTATCTTGCTCGCTTCCTACACCTACGAAAATACCCGGCTGCTGCTGCTCTCAAAATCGAAACCCTATTCCAACGGTCTGTCCAACAATCACGGCCAGGTCGGCCGCCATTATTTTGGACACTACGCCGGTGTGGCGGCTGGCAGCGCCATCGCGCTCTTCCCATTCGACATCAACAACTGGTACGGCACGCCCGCCCAGGGCACGACTGTCGACGATTGGGCCGATGACAATTTCGATCACACCGGCTTAGGCTTTATCGGCGGCACTACTCTCCATGTGCATACCGAAACCCACCCCATCGATTCCGCCGCCGCGCTCGATGCCTTCGCCCGCGGATCCCTGTGGGGCTCTCGCTGGAAAGCCTTCGTGCGCGAAAACGCCGGCCGGTGGACCGCCGCTTACCTGCAGACCTCTACTTTCCCTTACGAGAATACTTTCCTCGATCTCGATTCCGAAGCGCGCGATGCCTTGGGCGACCCGGTCTGCCGCATCACTTCCAGCGCCAAGCCCAATGAGCAGCGGGCCGTCGCCTTCGCGCAGACGAAAATGGAAGAGTGGTTTCGGGCCGCCGGCGCTATTGAAGTGGTAAAACCTCCGGCTGCTGCTCCGCTTGTCAGCACGCATGCGTACGGCGGGACCCGCATGGGTGATAATCCCGAGACCAATGTCGTCGACCGCTGGGGTTTTTCCCATGAAGCCCCGAATCTCGCCGACTTGGGCGGATCGGTAATGGGAACCAGCGGCTCGCGCAATCCAACGCTGACCGTGCAGGCTCTCGCCTGGCGCACCGCTGAGCACCTGGCGAAAAACTGGAAATCTATCGCCGGCTGATCCCGCAAACGTCAGTCCCCTATACGCCAATTGACAGCAGTGATATACTCCGCCCAATACCAGCTGCCGACGCCATAGAAAGTCCCGCCGAACTGGCAGTTACTGGAGAGTGTCGTTAAGGGGGAAGTATGAGACCCGGGAATTCGCTACGAAGAATCTTTGCCGCCGCTATGCTCACCATGAGCCTCTCGTGTGTTCTTTCCGCTCAAACGGGCAACACGGGCGGCTTAACTGGGACCGTTCAAGATCCCACCGGTGCCGTCATCTCGAATGTCACCGTTTTGCTCACAAACTCGGCTACCAACCAGGTTCGGACGGTCAACACGGGTGCCGATGGCATCTACCGCTTCAACCTGCTGGAACCCGGAAGCTATCGCGTGCGGTTTAGCGCCACTGGATTCAAGACTACTGAAGTCAGTGCAGCGGAGATTACTGTCACTGAGACCGCGGTCCTCGACCGAATCATGGAGGTCGGCGCGCAAAGTGAGCAGGTCACTGTCGAGGCCTCGACCGAGACGATCCAGACTGCGAATTCGACTCTCGGCACCACGGTGACCGGCTCCCGCATTACCGCGCTTCCCCTGGCCACGCGCAACTTCACTCAGGTGCTGGGCCTGTCGACGGGTGTTGCTGCCGACGTCGCCAATGGCGCCGGTTACGGCCGCGCTTCCCAGAACATGAGTGTCAATGGCGCCAACCCGGAAAAGAACAATTTCCAAATGGACGGTGTCGGCATCAACAACGCCGCCGGAAACGGGAACGCCGGTGATGCTGGGTTGTATACCGGCATCGCCATCCCGAATCCCGACGCCATCCAGGAATTCAAGATTCAGACCTCGACCTATGACGCCAGCTTCGGCCGCAACCCTGGAGCCAACGTCAATGTCGTGACCAAGTCCGGCACGAATCAAATCCACGGATCGCTGTTCGAGTTTTTTCGCAACGATAAGTTGAACGCCAACGACTTCTTCTATAACCGTGACAATCCGGCGAGCCGAACCACCAAGCAGGTGTTGAAACAGAACCAGTTCGGAGGCACTTTTGGGGGCGCACTCAAGAAGGACAAGCTGTTTTACTTTGGCAGCTATCAGGGCACCCGGCAGCGCAACGGCGTGGCTCCCCAGGGCTTCACCACCGCCACGCTTTACCCGATCCCCGATAATCGCGAATCGGCCGATTTCGCCCAGCGGCTGGGCGCATCCATGTGCGGTGGTTTTGTACCAACGCGCGGTATGCGGATCGCCTGTGACGGCTCCAATATCAACCCGGTCGCGATCAATCTGCTGCGCGTGAAGCTGCCCAATGGAAATTACTACATCCCTGGCTCCGGTACGACGGGAACCGTATCCCGCTTGTTCAGCTTCCCCGCGAAGTTTACCGAAGACCAGTACATCGGCAATGGAGACTACGTCCTGAACGCCAGGAACAGCGTGCAGATGAAGTACATGTTCACCAATGACCCGTTTGAGTACACCGGGCTCAATGGCGCCTTCGGCGAATTGCCGGGCCGTGTGGAGACGGACCGCCGCAGCAATACTTCATCGGTTCTCCGGTGGACCCGCATTCTCTCCAACAGCTTCTTGAACGAGGCGCGTCTTTCCTTCCAGCGCGTTCTCCAGGATGGCACCGAGGAGGTGCCCTATACCGCGCAACAGGTCGGCATCAAACCGCTCATTGATCTGAACTGCTGCAACGGCACCACGCTAGGCAGCTACACGCACCCGCCGCGCATCGATATTGGCGGAGCCTTCATCATCGGCGGCGACCGCGTGCCGCAATTCGCGCCTTCCAACCAGCTCCAGTGGGCCGACCAGATTTCCTGGACGCACGGAGCGCAAACGATACGCGCGGGCTTCGAATTCGAAAACGTGCGTTATCCGCTGGTGTACAAGGGACTCGGGAATGGGTCTCTGATTGTGCCGTCCTTCGCCGACCTCCTCATCGGCCGCCGGGGCTGCTCCGCAGTCGAACTGGCGAACGGCTGCAGCGTTACCAATCCCGGCGAGACCAATGGATCCGCGCTCAGCAATTTCTCAAATTGTCTGTTCTGCGTACGAAGTCCTGTGAATGGCATCATCCACAGTTTCCACTTGCACATCATCACCGCGTTCGTTCAGGACGACTGGAAGGTGAGTTCCAGCTTGACCTTCAATCTTGGCATTCGTTGGGAGTACGACGGAGCGCTGTCAGATAAGTTCGGCAACCTGACCAACTTCTGGGCCAGTGACTTGCAATCCGTGCCCATTCCGCCGAGCGCACCCTCGCAGACTGATCCCAATTCCTTCATCGGCTATGTGGTGCCAAGCAACTATGACGCGCGCCCGATCAGCCAGGGAGGAAAGGGCCCGCTGCCGCCCGGTATTCGCGTCTTCGACGGCGAAACCACCACACAAAACGGCGTTCCCCTCAGCAACTTTGCGCCCCGATTCGGCTTCGCCTGGCAAGCCGGCAGGCGGCTCGTGGCGCGTGGAGGGGCGGGAGTATTCTATGACCGCGTAGGTATTAATCGCCTGGTGCATGCCGTCAACGAAGGCCGCCCCTACGCCGATACCACGGGTATCCAGAACGACATCTCTAGTTTGCAGAGCCCCTTCCAGGATCGTCCGCTGGCGTTCCTTCCGCGCTGGTACAATTTCCAGACTTTCACCGGATCCTCTTTTAACTCTCCGTACTACGACAAGCTGCATACCCCGCTAATCCGCCAGTACAACTTGGGATTTCAGTACGAGTTTGCCTCAAGCTTCGTTTTCGAAGGGGCGTTTGTCGGATCGAGCGGTATCAATGTGATGAATTACAACCACAACGTCAACTCCGCGCGCCTGGCCAGCCCATCCAATCCCATTAACGGCATTACGACGAACACCGCCGCGAATGCATCGGCTCGCGTACCGTACTTGGGCTATTTGCCGAACGGATTCCAGCAAAATGGATTTGACGGGGTCTACAACTACAACAGCATGCAACTCACGGTTCGCAAGAATCTTTCGCATGGACTCGGCTTCCAGGCCGCGTACACCTGGAGCAAAAACCTGTCCAACGTCGCGTGGGACGCCGCTAACATCAATCTGGCCACCGATATGAGCCAGCAATATGGACAGACTCCTTACAGCCGTCCGCACCGCTTCGTCCTCAACTACCAGTACGAATTGCCCTTCAAAGCCAGCGGCGCGGTGAACCAGCTCATTAACGGTTGGACCGTCTCCGGTCTGACGACCATCCAAAGCGGGAATCCCCTTACTTTGTTCGACAATCGCGGTGGAGGCGTTTACGGTACCCCCGGCAGCGGCACTGTTGAGAACGGTCTCAGCCGCGCCCAGCTATGTCCCGGTATCACCTACGATCAGATTGAAACCTCGGGCGACGTGAAAAGCCGCTTGGGTAGTGGCAGCAATCCGGCCGCAACCCGTTTCTTCAATGCGGCGGCATTCTGCGCGCCGCCCGCCATCGGTGCCGACGGATCCACTGGCTTCGGCAATTCCGGTATCGGCATCGTCCGCGGGCCCCATCAGTTGAATTTCGATTTCCAGGCAGGCAAGATTGTGCGGATCGGCGAGCGGCAGCAGGTTCAGTTCAGAGCCGAATTCTTCAACATCTTCAACCATGCTCAATTTGCCCTTCCGGGCTATACAACGCAAGCAGCCTTCGCCAACAATGGGGCGTTGTTCTCCAGTGGTACTCAGCTCGGAGTGATCAACCAGACTTCGGTCGCGCCCCGGCTGGTCCAGTTAGCTCTGAAGTATAGTTTTTGATTGGGGTGGACGCCCTCGTCCGCAGCCAGCCCCTTGGCCGGCTTAAACCACCTCAAGGATCAGGCACTTCAAATAGTGCGTCTCCGGCACGGTCAGCAGGATCGGATGATCCTGCGCCTGCGTCCGCCGCTCCAGCACGCGCAGCGTGCGTTTTGCATCCAGCGCGGCCTGCGCCACCAATTCCAGCAACATTGCCTCGCTCACATGATGCGAGCACGAGCACGTGACCAACACCCCTCCCGGCCCGAGCAGTCGCAGCGCCCGCAGGTTGATCTCCTTATACCCGCTCACCGCCGCTTCCACGTTGCGCCGCGACTTCGCAAATGCCGGGGGATCGAGAACCACCATCGAAAATTCCCGTTGCGCGGCTGCGTATCCCCCCAATAAATCGAACACATCTGCCTCGCGGAACTGGATGTTCTCGATTGCGTTCGCCTCGGCGTTGGCACGCGCCGTTACCAGGGCCGCCGCCGAGCTGTCCACGGCTTCTACGCACTCGAGCTTACCGGCCAGGTGCAGAGCAAACCCGCCAGTCGACGTGAACGCATCCAATGCGCGCCCTCCACGCGCGTACCGCGCCGCAGCCACATAATTTTCGCGCTGGTCGAGATAAATCCCCGTTTTCTGCCCGTGCAACAAATCCGCGCGCAGCCGCAAACCATTCATTTCGACCGGCACGAATTCCGGGACTTCTCCGCTCACCACGGCCGTTTCCAGGGGCAGTTGCTCCTTCGCGCGCACCGCCACATCGTTACGCGCTACCATGCCTGCCGGCCGAAAAACCTCCTCCAGGCAGGCAAAGATCTCGGCCTTAGCCGCATCCATGGCTTGGTTTAACGTCTGAACCACCAGGTAGTCCGCGTACCGGTCCACCACCAGGGCAGGGAGGAGATCGGCTTCCCCATGTACGACGCGGTACGCGTTGCTGTCGTGCGCAACCCGGCAGCGGTGTTCTTCCGCCGCCCGCAGTCGTCGCAGGTAAAACGCGCGATCAATTGTCTCCACCTGCCCCGAAATCATGCGGAGCGCAATTTGCGAAGTCGAGCTGTAGTGCGCGGTCCCCAGCGGACGCCCGCGCCAGTCCGTCACCTTGACCGCCTCGCCCGGATGGGCGCCGTCGCGGTCCGTGATGTCGCTGGAAAAAATCCACGGGTGCCCGGAGGCGACTCGCTCGGCCGCCTTTCGGTTAACCCGGACCTCGTTCATCGCATCGCCTGCAGGCGCGCGATGCGGTCTTCCGTCGAAGGATGGGTCGAGAACAGCCGCATCAGGCTCTGACCTGTGAACGGCTTAATTATGAACAGGTGCGCCGTGGCCGGTGACGCGTCCATCGGAATCCGCTTCGACCATGTCTCTAGTTTTTGCAAACCGTTGATCAGCGGATAAGGCGACCCGATGTATTTCGCCGACGCCGCATCCGCGTCGTATTCCCGCGACCGGGAAATCGCCATCTGAATCAGCATCGCGGCGATCGGCGCCAGAATCATCATGAGGATGGCTCCGAACATGCCGCCGCCCTCCTCCTCATCGTTGCGGGGTCCAAACCAGAACGCCATGCGTGCCAGCATGGTAATCGCCGCCGCGATCATCGCCGCCACCGAACTGGTCAGAATGTCGCGGTGCAGCACGTGCCCCAGCTCATGCGCTACCACGCCTTCAATCTCGCTGTCGTTCATCAACTGGAGGATTCCCGTAGTGAACGCCACCGAAGCATGCGACGGATTGCGCCCAGTCGCGAACGCATTCGGCGATTCTTCCGGAATCAGCCACAACTTTGGCATGGGCAGCCCCATCCGCTGCGTCAGGTTTCGAACGATCGGCTCCACTCGCCGGTACACCTCCGGATTGTCGGTCTCGGTCACAGGTTGCGCCGAGTACATCGAGAGCGCGATTTTGTCCGAAAAGAAATAGCTCGCAAAATTCATTACGGCTGCGAAAATCAGAGCGTAATAAAGCCCCTGCCGCCCCGCGATGGCTTCGCCGCCAACCAGCAGCAGCCCGCTTAAAAGGCCGAGCAGCAGCGCGGTTTTTACTGTATTCGTCGTCATATAGAAGTCCATTGGGCAGGCTGGACGCCTGCCCCCCTTAGTTTGTTCACGCGGCTACGGGCACTTGTCTGCTGAACACCAGCTCGCCTTCGGCCGGCCCGGCGTCGACCAGGATCGTATCGCCTTCGCTGAAATCACCGTTGATCAGCTTCAACGCCAGCGGATCCTGGATCAGCCGCTGGATCGCGCGTTTCATCGGCCGCGCGCCATACTGCGGGTCATAGCCCTCCGCGATGAGCCGGTCCTTAGCCGCCTCGGTAACTTCCAGGCTTACCTTGCGGTCTCTCAGCAATCTGTTCACGTTCTGCAGTTGAATGTCCACGATCACTCTCAGATGTTCGCGTGTCAGCGAATTGAAAACGATGATATCGTCTACACGGTTCAGGAATTCCGGCCGGAACTGCTCGCGGAGTGCCGCCAGCAGCCGCTGCCGCGTCTCATCCGACCGTTTGTCTTTGCCGTGTACCGAGAACCCGATCGTGTTCCTCTCAACCATTCCGGTGCCGACATTCGACGTCATGACGATCACCGTGTTCTGGAAGCTTACCGTCCGGCCTTGGCCGTCCGTCAGCCGCCCGTCGTCGAGAATCTGCAGCATCGCGTTGAATACTTCCGGATGCGCCTTCTCGATTTCATCGAACAGCACTACCGAGTACGGCCGCCGCCTCACCTGTTCGGTGAGCTGGCCGCCTTCTTCGTAACCCACGTATCCCGGTGGCGCGCCGATCATCCGGGCAACCGCATGCTTCTCCATGTATTCCGACATATCCACTCGGATCATCGCCTTT
Organism: uncultured Solibacteraceae bacterium; assembly: GCA_964554945.1. Classification (GTDB taxonomy): domain Bacteria; phylum Acidobacteriota; class Terriglobia; order Bryobacterales; family Bryobacteraceae; genus PSRJ01. Next base: position 48,072 of record CAZKQQ010000018.1, read on the forward strand.
TCATCGTCGAACAGGTATTGAGCCAGAGCCCGTACCAGCTCCGTCTTGCCTACGCCGGTCGGCCCCAAAAAGATGAAGCTGCCGATCGGCCGCCGCGGATCGCTCAAGCCGGCCCGGTTCCGCAGAATCGCGTTCGATACCAGTCGCACCGCTTCGTCCTGGCCGATTACCCGGTCTTTGAGCCGCTCCGGCATATGAACGAGCTTTTGCACCTCGCCCTCCAGCATGCGGGTCACCGGGATCCCGGTCCACTTGGCTACGATACGAGCAATATCGTCCTCGTCGATTTCCTCTTTGAGCAGCGCTTTTTCCTTGACTGCCTCCATTTCCTGCTCGGCTGCGGTGATGTCCTTCTCGATCTGCGACAGCCGTCCGTAACGCAGCTGCGCCGCCTTTTCCCAGTCGCCGGCCGCGCGCGCCTTTTCCTCGTCTTTGCGCAGGTTCTCCTGCTCTTCCTTCAGCTGCCGCACCCGGTCGATCGCGCTCTTTTCCCGCGTCCACCGCTCCTTCAATCCCGCCGCCTGACCGCGCAGCGCTTCCAACTCGTTCTCCACGTGCCGTAGCCGCTCCCGCGAACCGGCATCTTTCTCTTTGCTCAGTGCCTGGCGTTCTACCTCCAGGTGCGAAATGCGCCGGTCGATCTGATCGATCTCGATCGGCATCGACCCGATCTGCAGCCGCAGCGCCGCCCCGGCTTCGTCAATCAGATCGATCGCCTTATCCGGCAGGAAGCGGTCCGCAATGTATCGATGCGACAGCACAGCCGCTGCCACAATAGCCGCATCCTTGATGCGCACGCCGTGATGGATCTCGAACTTCTCCTTTAAACCGCGCAGGATCGCGATCGTATCATCGACCGTCGGTTCACCCACCATCACTGTCTGGAATCGCCGCGCCAGAGCCGCGTCCTTTTCCACGTGCTTCTTGTATTCATTCAGCGTGGTCGCGCCGATGCACCGCAACTCCCCGCGCGCCAGCGCCGGTTTGAGCAGATTGGCAGCGTCGATCGCGCCTTCCGCCGATCCGGCCCCCACCAGCGTATGCAGCTCGTCGATAAAACAAATAATCTCCCCGTTTGATTCGATAATCTCGCGCACCACCGCTTTGAGCCGGTCTTCGAACTCGCCGCGGAATTTGGTGCCCGCGATCATCGAACCCAGATCGATCATTACCAGCCGCTTGTTCTTCAGCTGGTCCGGGACGTCGCTGCGCACAATCCGCTGTGCCAGCCCTTCCACGATCGCCGTTTTTCCCACGCCCGGCTCGCCAATCAGCACGGGGTTATTCTTGGTACGGCGGCTGAGCACCTGCATTACCCGCCGGATCTCGTCTTCCCGGCCGATCACCGGGTCGAGCTTGCCTTGCCGCGCCGAATCGGTTAAATCGTGCGCGTAGCGTTCCAGCGCCTGGTACTTCGATTCCGGATTTTGATCCGTGATCCGCTGCGTGCCGCGCACCGATACCAGTGCCTTCAAAATCGCATCGTGCGTCGCGCCCGCTCGGTCCAGCAACTGTCCGGCTGGGTCGCTGCGCTTGTCCGCCAATCCCAGCAGCATGTGCTCGGTCGAAACGAACTCGTCTTTAAATCTGGTCGCCTCATCGAAGGCGCTTTCCAGTACTTCATTCATTGCAGGCGACAGGTACATTCCTGGCTGCATAGGCCCGGTTTTCGGGAGATTCGCGAGCTGCCGCTGGGCTTCCAGCAAAAGCGCGTCCGGCCGCACCCCGCACTTCTCCAGCACGGGACGCACGACACCTTCTTTTTCCTGCGCCAGCGCGATTAACAGGTGCAGCGGAAACATCATCTGGCTCTGGTTCTTCTCCGCGATCGCCTGGCATTCCTGCAACGCTTCTTGCGCCTTTTGTGTCAGTCTGTCTAAACGAAACATGTCCCTATATGCAAACAGGGCAGGCTAGCCTCTTACCGGCGTGCCTGCCCTCCTTTCTGACGAGCGTTACCGCTCGCCTCTCTTTAATTTTAGATGCTTATTGCTTCACTTCGATTTTTACTTGGCGTGGTTTCGCGGCTTCTTTCTTCGGAAGAGTCACCGTGAGTACGCCATTGTGAAACTCGGCGCCGATCTTGTCGGTATCGAAGGTGTTAGGTACTGCAAAACTCCGGACAAAGTCGCCGTAGCTGCGCTCGATCCGGTGGAACCCCTTCGTGGACTCCTCTTTTTCGAATTTTCGCGCGCCGGCGATGGTCAATGTCTGGTTTTCCACCCGTACGTCGATGTCCTTCAGACTCACCTCGGGGAGGTCAGCCTTCAGAACCAGCTCGTTCTCGGTCTCGTAAATATCCACAGCCGGGGACCAAGGGCGGTTCGAGTTCGGCTCACTCAAAAAGCGCGTGAACGCGTCCTCAAACAGGCGGAGATTGGCTAACGGATCAAAGTGGGTGAGAGACATGGTCTTTAAAGCTCCTCTTCATTGAATTTCTTGGGGCCTTAGGCCTCCTACACTGACAATCATAAAATATGCGCGTTGTCTTGTCAAGTATCTTGCAAAATATTTTGTAGATGCACATGAACACACCTATCCCATTGTATTTAAATCGATTGTCTGCAGGACCCTTATTGGGTGGGCGTCGCTGCCGATCCGACCTGTGCCAGGCTGGATGCCATGAACCGGCTGATATCCTGTTTGAGCTTCTCCAGCGACTTCAGCTGCGTGTACATCATGTGGCCCGCTTCGTAAAAGCCCATCGAGATGTGGTCGCGCAGTTTCGGATCGAGCAGCATGTGGTTGAACGTGTACTCCGTTGCCAGGAACGGCGTCGCCATGTCGTAATATCCGTTGGCTACAAAAACCCGCAAGGCCGCGTTTTGCGTCATTGCCTCTCGCAGTGTGTCAGCCACATTCACATACCGGTTTTCGTACTCCCGGAAGCTCCATGGCCGCACCCGGTCGGTGAGGATCTCATATGGCAGATCGCTCTCATATTTCAATTCTGAGTGGACGTATTGATTCCATGCTGCCGTAAAAGCTCCCTGCACTGACGCATAGCTCGCGTCGTAGTCGGGCCGGTCCCCGGCCGCATCTTCGTCCACGCCCTCCAAACGGCTGTCGTAACGGCCGATTGTGCGGCGCTGATCGCGCAGTAATTCCTTGCGGAATCGCTCCGGTGACACGCGCAGGTTGCACTCGTCAATGAACTGCGGCGACAACCCGGTAAGCCGCGCGAGATTCTTCACCGTGGTAGAACGTTCCTCGGCGGAAATGGAATCTCCTTTGAACAAGGCCAGGGTGTACGGCCCGGAAGCAAACCGCTTCGATTCTTCCAGTGCCTTAGCCAGTCCCGCCGCTTCGAGATCCCTGGGCAGTTTCTTGTGATACCAGGCCGCCGCCGTGAACGTCGGCAGATACAGAGCAAACGGCAAGTCGTTGCCGGCATCGTCGCGAATGGTTCCGAAATTCAGCACCGAAGACATCAGCACGATGCCGTTCAAATTAATCCCCAGCGCATCCTGAAGATGCCCGGAAAGAGCGGCAGCCCGCGTCGTGCCGTAGCTCTCTCCCGCCAGGAACTTGGGCGAATCCCACCGCCCATTCCGCGACGTATACAGCCGGATAAACTCGCCTACGGAATTCACGTCGCCAGTCATCCCGTGAAAGTTCTTGGCGTCGGCCTCCACTGCCGCGCGGCTATAGCCGGTGCTCACCGGATCGATGAAGACCAGGTCAGTCTGGTCGAGCAGCGTGTTCGGATTATCGGCGAACCGATAAGGCGGAGGAAGCGGCTGCCCGTCGGCGTCCAGCACCACCCGCTTCGGCCCCAGCGAACCCAAATGCAACCAAACCGACGACGATCCCGGACCCCCATTGAACGCGAACGTCAACGGACGTTTCGAGAGGTCCGGTACATCATCTTTGGTATATGCCGTATAAAAAATACTGGCGGTCGCTGTGCCGTCTTCTTTCCGCAGTACCAGCGTACCCGCCACAGCGGTGTACTTCAGGCTTTGCCCGTTAATGGAAATCGTATGCTCGGTCTTGGAGGTTTTATCCTCCATCTTGGGCGGTGTCGCTGGCGCGGCGTTCTCAGCCGGTGGCGGTCCGCCCCGCCCGCCTCCTCTCTGCGCGCCGATAGGTAGCGCCAGCGTCGTCAAAATACCCAGAACCGCCAGATTTCGCATTTCTCTTAATTGTACCCGCCGCGTCTGGCAGCTCTCCGGCTGTACTGCGCCTTGGTTCCGAGTAGGCCCGAGCAGGCCACGCACTTTTCGAACTTTTATTCGGATTTGACATCTTATTCTTCTCGGCGGCCCAGCGCCTCGGCGGTAAACCTTAACAACGGATTGCGGTCCGACACTCTCCGGCCTGCCAGTCCTGTCTATACTGATAGATGTCATGGCTCACAGGATCGCTCGCGGTTTTGCCTGTCTGAGCCTCGCCTTCTTGCTCGTGCCGGGCGCATTCGCGCTCGACCCACGCAAAGCCTTGACTCAGTACGCTCAGAAGGTCTGGACGCAGGAGCACGGCCTGCCCCAGGACACCATCCGGACCATCGCGCAGACCACCGACGGTTATTTATGGCTCGGCACCGACGAAGGGCTGGCGCGCTTCGACGGTTATGATTTCGTTGTCTTCGACAAAGATCACAACAACC
>CAZKQQ010000019.1:0-33425 GCA_964554945.1 uncultured Solibacteraceae bacterium
CGGTTTCGGTGACAAATTATGAAATCCAGACTCATGGCAATTGCAATTTCCGCAATCATCGCAGGCGTACTCTCGCAGTGCACGCAGCAGTATACGGACGGTAGAACCATAAAGCAGGATGGAACGCTCCGGCCGGGAGAGCCGCCCCGTAGCGCCGACGAGCGAATTGCGCCGAACGAAACTCCCGTGCGCGCACCGACCGCCGTTGACTGGCACGCCGATCCCAACGCGCCGAAGCAAAGCAACGGAGGGTCAGGCAACGAGTTGACCCCTCCGTTTGAACGGGCAGCACAAACGCACTGACGGTCAGACCCGGAATCAAGTTGCGGTAGCATGTGGGATGCTCCGATGCTTTTCCGCCGTCCTGCTAGCAATCCTGACCGGTTCCTCCGCGTTTTCCCAAGCTAGACCCATTCCCGTAAAGGTGGTAGTCGTAACGATGTTCGAGCGCGGTGCCGATACCGGCGATCAGCCGGGCGAACTCCAATACTGGGTTGAGCGCAATCACCTGGATCAAGTGCTGCGATTTCCGCAGGGATTTCACGACCTGAGGATGAATCGGGATGGTGTCCTGGCCGTGCTCACCGGCGTCGGGACCGCCAAATCAGCTTCGGCCATCATGGCGCTCGGCATGGATCCGCGCTTCGATCTAACCAAGGCCTACTGGCTGGTCGCCGGAATTGCGGGTATCAACCCGCAGCGGGGCAGTCTCGGCTCGGCAGCTTGGGCGGAGTGGGTGGTGGATGGCGATCTGGCCCGCGAAATTGACGCCCGCGAGATCCCGCAGGGCTGGAAGACTGGTTATCTACCTCTGCGCGGATCGGTTCCTTACGAGCAGCCGCGCGATTCCACCGAGGGCGAAGTCTATCAGCTCGATTCTGCCTTGGTGGACTGGGCATTCCATCTGACCGGGCACGTCTCACTTCCGGATTCGGATAAGATGCAGGCCGCGCGCAGCCCGTATGTATTTCCCAACGCGCGGCGTCCCCCGTTCGTACTGAAGGGAGATACGCTCTCATCCGGTACCTTCTGGCATGGCAAGCTGCTCGACGCGTGGGCCACCAACTGGGTTCAATACCACACCGGCGGCAAAGGCAGCTTCGCCACCACAGCCATGGAGGACACCGGAACGCTGCAATCGCTCACATTGCTCGCAAAGGCGGGCCGCGCCGACCTCCATCGCGTTCTGGTGCTCCGCACCGCCAGCAATTACGATCAGCCGCCACCCGGTGTGACTGCCGCGGAAAACCTGGCGCGGACCAGGATCGGCCAATACTCCGCTTACCTTCCGGCCTTGGACGCAGCCTGGCGCGTCGGCAATACCGTAGTGGATTATCTCGTGCGGAATTGGCAAAAGTATCGGGACGTTACGCCGGCCGGTGCACCATAGCTCAGCGGCTACCGCTACGGGCCGCGAATGGTCCCAGGGCCGCCACCACCAGGTCACGCTCGTCCCGGTTATCGAGAACGAAAATTCTGTATCGAGAGCCGCCCGGCTCAACTCGGACGATCACATGGCCCGGCGGCCCCGAAAGCTGTGTGGCGCGTGGCCCGATCACAGTCCGTGCCGAGTCCCGCAAATCCGTCGCAAGCACATATCGCGGCGAGGGAGCCAGCCGGCTGTTGATTATGCGCTTCAGCACGTCCGGAGCGGGATGGCTGGGCGCCCAGCTCGGCACAATCAGCACCGTGGACTGCAGCTCGCGCAGAAAGGCCTCGCTCTCTTCTTCCATGGAGCCGTGCTGATTCACCACATGCACATCGACCCGGCCTATGACCGCGGCGATCGCCGGCTCCACGCTATGCCAAGCGGGAAAACCCGGGTCCGCCAGACCCGGAAGATCGCCGCCGGTGAAATAGCGGAACAACCCGTACTGCACCCGCAATCCCAGGCTGCACATATTTTCCGTGGGTAAGTCGGCGGCCGCGAGTGATTGGACCGGCGGGAAGAGCTGGCGTGTTTCGTCGCTCGCGCCCGTCCAGACTTCGCCATTGGCGATGATGTTGCGAATCTCAAACGCCGGATACTTCCCGGCCTCGTGTCGCAATGTGATCTGGGCCGCTGATCCGGGGCGAAACCGCTCGACCGTCATCCCGCTTCCGCGCCGCGCCTCGATGAAACGCCGGTAGTTTGCGGCTGATTCGTCAGCGAGTGGAGCGGGATAGGAGTAGTCGGGAAAGCCGCGGTCAAGAAGCGTGTGGATTGACAGCGTTTCCGCCACTTCGGTGATGCCGGTCAGCCGGTAGCTATGTGTGCGGTCGAATGGTGAGGACGCCGTGACCTGTCCCATATGGTCCCCGTGGAAGTGTGTGATCAGCGCATAGTCTAGGTCCGTTATTCCCGCCGGCAGATGCCGCCGGATGTATCGGGCGATCCAGTCGCCTGAAGTCCGCGACCCGTTGGGATGGGGGTCTGCGTCGGCGATCCCGTCGGCGACTGCACCCGCGTCCACGAGCAGCGTCGTCCCGTCCGGCAGGATCAACAGCGCGGCATTCCCTCGCCCGGTAGAAATCTGATGAATATCGAGTGTTCCCGGGGTCCATGCCGCGAGTGGGGCTCCCGTCTGCGCCGCCGCGGCGATAGCGATGAGCACGAAGGACAAGATCCGCGCACGAATCATCCCTACAGCTTAGCCTGCGCAGGCGCGGAGTTCGCTCCACCAAGTGTCCTATATAATCGACCAATGCGATTTTGCCGGGGCCTGCCGGTCGCGCTTCTCGCGGTCCCCTCGTTGTGCGCGCACAAGGATTGGCCGGTCTGCGGCCATGATGCCGGCCGGCAGCACCTCTCTCCGCTCAAGCAGTACGTTGTGATCGTCAGCTTCCGTATGAACGCATTCCGGCTGGAGTATCTGAGGTTGCCATGAAGCTGCTGGATTATCATCGCCTGAAACGCGAGGAAGCCGAGACCTGGAATCGGGTTCAGATGGAAGCTGATGTCCGCGCACAGGATCCCGGCTTGCCGGAACGTGTCGCGACGCTGCTCCCTTCCGCCACCGACAAAGACCCGGTGGCCGAGGGCCTTCCGATCTTCCAACAACTTCAAGCCCTATGTGAGCTATGGCTGCAAGCGACCTCTGAGCAACGCGCCTTCATCCGGTCCCAGGTTGATTTGAAAGGCGCCTACCGGTTCGGTGCTTTCCGCAAAGAAGCGAAGCGGCTGGCCGTGGAGCAAAATGCGGAAGTCTGGCTGAAGCTGGCCCTGGCCTCTCTGGCGATTGAGAATTTGAATAGCGATGCGCGCGATGTGATTATGAGCGTCGACGGTCTGCTAGTCGCCTCGCGCAAAATCCAGACCGATTGGAGCGCTCTGGTGCGCAATGTGGCCGCCCTGTCCGGGCCGGGAATTGCCGCTCTTTTCGAAGATTGCCTGCGTAATCATCCGTCATGACCACCGAAACCCGCTGAAACCCGGATCGCAGCTAAGCGTCCTATCCTGGTAGATGAGCCGGAGGCTCCCGATGACTTCGCGATTGGCTTTGGTTTCCCTGGCGGCAGCATCGCTGGTTTTGGCCGAAACTCCACAGATCGGCACTCCCGCGCACGATCAACCTGCCTCCTCCACGCAACGCTCCCACCGAATCCGTTTCGGTGGCGTATACGTGGGCGCGGGGTATTCCCGTTCTTGGGGTGCTTTTCCTTACTACGGTTACTATCCCGGCTACTGGGATTACCAGCCGCTGTTATTCCCGCCGGTTTACGCCTTCGGCTACTACAATGGATTTGCGTACGGCCCCAATCTTGGTGCGGTCAAGATCCAAGGCGCTGACAAAGATGCGTGGGTCTACCTGGATGGCGCTCTGGCCGGCCCTGCGGACAAGTTAAAGCAGATGTGGCTGGACCCGGGGGCTTACGATCTCGAATTGCGCGGAAGCAACCGCACGCTGACGCGGAAAATTTACGTGCTCACCGGCAAGACGCTGAAGGTGACGCCTGAAATGATGGAGGGGCATCCATGAAACGCTTTGCCGGGCTCGTTCTAACGGCAACCGCGCTTCTCGCTGATGGCGGCGGGATCCGGCCTCGCGGGAGCGCCACTGACTATCCGGCGCACGAGACCGCCGGCGGCGTGACTCTCGCGGCCGCGGTGATTCCGCCTGACCAGGTGAAGAAGCTTTTCGCGACCGACTTGAATCGCGGCGGCTACATTGTGATCGAGGTAGCGGTTTATCCCGACGCCGGGCGCGAATTAGATGTTGCATCCGGCGATTTCATGCTGCAGGCCGGTCCCAAGTCGGAGACTACGCGCGCCGTCAGCGCCCGCGCGATTGCCTCGATTTTACAGAAACAGAACACGCCGGATCCGCCGAAAGCAGGCGATATCACAGTCGTTCCGACAGCCACCATCGGGTATGAGTCCGGCGGCTACGATCCGAGAACCGGGCAACGCACTCATGGCGTGTACACAGCGGCCGGCGTAGGAGTCGGGGTCGGCGGAGCAGGAGCGCCCCCGGTTCCGGGTCCGGCTTCAACCGATCGGGACCGTGTCACCATGCAACAGGAACTCGAAGATAAGGCGCTGCCCGAAGGAAAGACGACCAAGGCCGTGGCCGGGTATCTGTATTTCCCAAAGCCCAAGGGAAAAGGTCGAGACACCATCGTGGAGCTGACCTATTACGGCGTACCGCGGCAACTAAGACTGAAAATGTCGATCGCGAAGTAACGCCGGCGATCTTGTCGCCGGCCCAGGCTGCATTCCCCTGCGGGAGCATCACCGCCGCTACTCAGAAGGCGGGCAATTCCAGAACGGCGCCTTTCAGATTCCCAGCGCCCGGAACCGGCCCGGTGACCGTGACCCAAATCTTCGTACTGTCGGACGAGCCCGCGATCCCGTTGAGGCGGAGCGCTCCCAGCGGTCGGCCGCCAGCCAGGCGCACGCGTCGCACAGCCACAACCGTGCCGTCCTGCCGCATGCGGACAATCGTGTTATTCCCGCGATTCGCGACGTAAAAATCGGCTTGAACGTCCAGCGTAGTATTGGAGGCCCAATTGGGGTCGCTGGTTTCGATGGTCGCCGGCGCCAGATCGACCGGTTGATCCAGGACGGCGGCGTGAATGCGGCGGACACTTGCCACATGAAATACAACTCCATCGTCGGTCAGGTCGAGCGCGGCAATCGTGTTCTCGAAAGGCTCGCTCACATACAGGATTCGAGTGGGCGAGTAATTGAGCAGAACACCCAGCCGCGGCGTCGTGCCGGGAGTGTTCTCTTCGCCCTCATCCTCGGAGTTCCGCCCCAGTAGCGGACTGATTGTGCCGGCAGGCGCCAGGCCGTCGAGTGCTTTCCCCGTATGCTCCTGGACGATGCTGCCGTCCGCGCAAACCACGGCGAATACGGCTCGCTTGCTGTCGTCTGGAGAGCGGCCAAGAAGGGCGGTCCCGACGGCCCCGGTCTTGAGCGCACCGGGAATCACTTGCGCGGGCAGACGCGGCGTCAGATTACCCGCGTAGACTCCGCCCAGCGCGGCGTTCGGCGCCCCGGCCAGAGGCTCTCCGGTTGGATCCAAAATGGTGGACGAGCCGATCCCTGACAGACCATATGGCGCATTGGCCGGCCAGAAACGTCCGAACGCGTTGTTGATCGAAAGTCCTAACGGGTTACTGACTCCGGTATAGCCCGCGGTCGCGGCGCCCGGATTGTGAATCGAATTCAGGAAGGCAGGATTTTGCGCGCTGTACATTTGCACCGCGCCGCCGAGAGCCGAAGCCTGACCGCCGCCGGCCGCAAATTGGGGCGGGATCGCCAGAACGCTCGATCCGCTCCGGTCAATCGACAGGAACGCACCCGCCAACTGCCCCGGGTCCGACAGCGGTTCCCCGAAATTCGAAGTGCTTCCGACCAGAAGCCGCGCCGGGTCGAGCACCTTTCCCGGCTGCGTGAACGCGGCAAAAGCGGGCTTATCATGGATTGGCCCGCCGGGAAGGAAGGAGCCAATCTGGCTGATCGCGGCGACACCCGGAATGCCCGCCGCAACAATCCGGCCCTCCAAAAATGGAATCTGGTTCTCGTCGTCAGCTCGGATGAGCGAAAGGCTGCCTATGGCTGAGAACACAATTGTCCCGGCAGCTATTCCGGCGTACCACTTTTTCATGGGAACTCCTCCACTGTAGGTAGCGCGATTTTGGCCGTTGCTGGACGAGTATTAACGAAATTCCGGGAACAGTCTGTGCGATACCGTACAATCAGTGCGCGCTGATTTTGTCGTACAGCGCTCCGTAAAACGCGAGCTGTGATTGATTCGGCTCCGGCCCCAGTTCGATCTTGTCGCCCAGCACCATCGGTCGATCGCTCTTCTTCTCGTCGTAGGCCGGCCATCGGGGCAGGTCTTTGCCGTTCGGATCTCCGTAAGTTGCGAAGTTGACCCAATACGAGGAGATCGTGTCCGCCAACTGCCGGTCCAGCCCTGTCCACGGCCGGTTTCCGAGCAGGTTCTCGAAAACGTACTGCGCCTCGGCGCCGTGCGTCGCGCCGGTTCCGCGGCCTCCCCGAGGCGAAGCCTGGGCCGTCGGCGGCTCGTGCGTGAAGTAGTAAAGGTACGCTTTCGATTTCCCCGTCTTGGTCTGCAGCCTCGCCCAATTCCTCATGACCCAGCCGAGCTCGTCGCGGAATGCCGCAAGTTGCGAAGCATTGGCCTCTTCATCGGTCCCCGCGGGATAGAGTTTCAGAAACGTGTCGGCCAGATCGCCAAACCGCCGCCGCGTTTGCTCCAGGAACCGGTCCGCGCCCGCGGGCTGGATAAAGAATGTGCCCTCATCCTTATTGGACCCAACCAGAATGGGCACGTCGATCTGCTTGCCTGCCTCGAAAACGGTACCGACGTCCTCGGGGAGAAACCATCCATCGATCACAGGACCACCGCCGCGGCCGGCCTTCAGCACTTCCTCAGCAGGCTTGGCGCGCAACTCGGCGAGCGATTTCGCGCCCAGCGTCTCGGCGGTTTTCACACCGGCCTGCTCGGCATCGGCCAGCTTGCGCATCGGGTTGACCGAGAGTCCCAGCCACGCTCCGCTCTCGGCGATGGCGCGCTGGAAAAGGCCCCGGGCTTGCGGCGAACCCACCAGGTTCGAAAGACTTGCCGCTCCCGCCGAATCGCCAAAAACCGTCACGCGCTTGGAATCGCCGCCGAATGCCGCAATGTTCTTCTGCACCCATTGGAGCGCCGCCACCTGATCCATGAATGCGTAGTTTCCGGAGGCGCGACGATCGGATTCCTTGGTCAGCTCGGGGTGGGAGAAGAAGCCGAAGATTCCCAGCCGGTAGTTGATGGTGACCAGCACCACGCCCTTTTTCGCCAGCGCTTCGCCGTCATAACCGGGTGAGGACCCTGACCCGCTTGTGTAACCGCCGGGGTGCAGCCAAACCATCACCGGCCGACGGTCGGCCGCGGATTTCGCCGCCGTCCAGACGTTCAAATACAGACAGTCCTCGCTCATCTTCGGAGCAGGATCGCGGCCGCCGGAGGCCTGCATGCAGATCGCGCCGAACTCATCCGCTTTGCGGACGCCGTCCCAATGCGCGGCGGGCTGCGGTGCCCGCCAGCGCAGATCGGCAATGGGAGGCGCGGCAAAAGGAATACCCTTGAACACCCGTACCTCGGCGCTGTTTCCAGAGACGCCCGAAACCTGGCCGGTATCGAGGTGAACCGGGTCGGTCACGGCCCCCCAAACGGCTCCGGCGCCAATCAGAAACACAGCAAAAAAGGAAGGTCGTGACATAGAAGCTCTAGGCGAAACGGTTTCCTGCTTGGTTACTTACCGGGCCTCGCACGCGGACGGATTCCAACCGGATGCATCGGGCTGCTTGCGAAGATTGGTGCTCGTCACGAATGGGCGGGCGAGATATGTCGGATCCGTGACAATCGTCTTGACAACCATCCAGGTGCTGCCGTCGCTCTCGTGTAGCAGGTCGTACCACTCGGTAACCGTCGCGGTCGCGCTATATGGTGCGCCGTTCTTGCGCAAATAGCCTGGTTTCAAATCAGTCGTGGTGACCTTCAAGGAACCGCCACGCTGCGCTGCTGCGCCTGGCTGCCCTTCGCCGCCCCGTCCCGCGCGCCCGCCCAACGCGAAGACCCATTGAGCCGTGGAATACCCCTGCAGACTAGGCGCGCCGGCCGGCGGCTGCGCATTGCCAAAATGCAGAACACGGGTTTGCGTGCCGGCGTCGGCTTCGATCTTGAGCGTAGTGTCATCCTGCCAGGTAATGTGGAAGCGCCCCGGCACCCGCATAATGGCGGGCGCTCCGTACGACTTGCACTGCTCCCCGGCCGCTTCGTCCTTGGCCGGATCCCACGCGGCCGCGATTTTCTGGCCGGCCGGATTCAAGGGAACGCCTTCCGTGTCGCCTTTCGGAGGCGTAATCATGCGAAACCGCCAGTCCTCCGTCACAATCGAAACCCAGTAGCCGGTCAGATCAATCGGGGCAATCGTCTTGGCAGGCCCGCGCGGTGCCGGCGGTGGCCCTCCAAACTGAGCGTACAAGCAGAGCGGAGCGGCGAAAAGTGGCACGAGCTTTCTCAAAATGAACGTCTTCATTTCCTGTCTCCGCTATTTCTTGGGCGCGAGCGTCTTGTACACAGCCTCGACGAACATATCCGCGGTCCAGAACCCGCCCGTGTTATAGAGCGGGTCGTAATCGAGAGTGGGTTTGGCCGCCTTCACCTGCTCCAGCGTCATGCCCTTTTTGATCATGTCCTGGACGCGGTCGCGGATAATGATGGTCATTTCGCGGAAGTTGAGCACGTCCCCCAAATCGCACAACCGGCCGTGTCCGGGAATCACCAGCGTGCCGCCCTCCTGCCCATAGACAGGAACGATCAGGTCGACAATCCGGTTCAAGGCTTCGATGTAACCGTTAATGGTGCCGCCGGCGGCCACATCGACGATCGGGTACGTGGTCGTGACGAACAAATCGCCCGTGCTGATCACGTCGGACTTGCGGAAGAACACGATGCTATCGCCGTCGGTATGGGCATTGGGAACGTGAATGATCTCGATGCCCTCGTTGTTAAACCAGAGCTTCTTTTCATTTCCGACGAAGGTGTCGGTAGGCCAGGCGCCCTGCGGCGCTGCCGGCTGGCGGCCGGTAGGAGCGCTCATGCGGTCCAGCACGTTCACTTGTGCGATGATCTGCGCGCCTTCACTGGCTTCCGCGCCCAGATCGCCCGCCACGTTACCGCCGGCAATCGTGCTGCCGGCTTTACGCAGCCGCTCGTTTCCGGCTGTGTGATCGGCGTGATAGTGCGTGTTGATGATGTAGCGAATCGGCGTATCGGAGATCTTCTTCACAGCGGCCAGAACTTTGTCGGCCACTTGCGGGTATTCGCTATCCACCAGCAGGACGCCGTCTTTGCCGGCTTGCACCGTGATGTTGCCGCCAGCGCCCAGGAGCATATATACGCTGCCCTGCGCCGGTAGCGTATGTACCTCGACGTTGTCGAAATTTTGCGGCGCGCGCGCCGGCCGAGCGGGTGCCTGCGCAAAAGCCGATCCGGCCGAAGCGAGCAGAGCCGCGGCTGCGAGTAGTCTGGTTCCTGGGTTTCTCATGTCTGGCTTCCTCGCGCTTACTTCGAAGGCTGCACGCCCGCGCCCTTCAGCCGGGCGCGATATTCCGGATACATGGTTTTCGCGCCGCCCATCGCCGCATCGGCCGGAATGCCGTGGCGATCCTGATATTCCTTCAGGAACGTGTTGGTGCCGGGCAGGTGATGCGGAATCACGCCGCGCGGCCGGATAATCTCCTCCACGCTTTCGCACGGATAGGGCGCGATCTGCCCCGCTACGCTGAATGCGTAGTCGCGCGAACGGAACAACGGCTCTTCCAGATAGGCCGGATCGTTTACCACCGTGACCCAGGTGAGCTGGTCATCGTGACGAATGAAATGTTCGGTCACGATAGCGCGGTCGCTGCGCGCGAGTCCGTTGCGCCGGAACCAGCCTTCCTTCAAATGGTCGGTGGTTACCGTCAGAATATCGCCTTCCCACTTTCCCGTAGAAAAACCCATGGCGGTGTGCAGCGCGTACTCGGGCGGATGCGGACGTCCGTCCATCCAGATGGTCCGCTCCGTTCCCCATGCAAAATGGTGCAGGTGAATGGCGATCAGGCTCTGGGAATCACGGTCGTACTCCTCCCAGATACGGATATCCGCGAACGCGGAGGCATAATCCGACGGATGGACCCGGCATTGGTACTCCGGCAGCGTGATGAGCGACGCGTCCCAAGTCTCGCCGCGTAGACGATCGGCTGCATTGATCGGCAGCCCGGCATAGTCGCCAAGTTCGGGACCGGCCAGGCGATCCGGAAAATCCTCATCCAGACGGTTGGACCATACTCCAGCGAGTTCCACCTGTGCAAACGCGGGAAGGCTCAGCAGGACGGCGATGAACCCGAGCGCCAACCGGCAGACGAGTCTCGGGCGCTGATAATAGTCCATGTTCATGACTCCTGATCAGGGTAGATGAATGCAACAGGAAACAATTGTTTACTGTATCAAGGTCGGCCCGGCCCCGCACCAAACGGGCCCTGATTTGACCGTCATTTGACTCCGGCCGGCGCCGGTTGTGTTAGGCTAATTGCGCCGTATTTTTAGAGGGACCTCATGCGATTCACCTGGTTCAACCTGATGCCGTGGCCGTACCTGCCGGACGATTTCCGCGAGAAGAATCGGTCGGTATGGGTCGATATCGACGCGAAGCTGTTTGACCCTGTCAAAGGTCACGAACTATACAACACCTACATGGATCTGCTCGAGTACGCGGGCACGCTGGGGTTTGATGGCATCGGCGTGAATGAGCATCATCAGAACGGCTATGGCCTGATGCCGTCCCCGAACTTGATCGCGGCGGGGCTGGCGCGGCGTACCGATAATGTCGCGCTGGTGGTACTGGGCGCGTCCATCGCGCTCTATAATCCGCCGCTGCGCGTGGCGGAGGAATTCGCCATGCTCGATTGCATCTCCGGCGGCCGGTTGGTGGCGGGTTTTCCGGTCGGCACGTCGATGGACACCAACTACTGCTACGGCACGATCCCCGGATTGACGCGCGAGAAATACGCGGAAGCGCATACATTGATCAAGCGCGCCTGGGCGGAGCGGGAGCCGTTCGCATTCAACGGCCGCTATACCAAACTGCGCTACGTGAATCTCTGGCCGCGGCCGGTGCAGCAGCCGCACCCGCCCATCCATATTCCGGGCGGCGGATCGGTGGAGACTTTCGATTTCTGCATCGATAACACGTACTCCTACTCTTATCTCAGCTTTGGCGGCTATATCCGGGGCAAGCAACTGATGGATGGCTATTGGGAGCGCGTGTCGGAGAAGAACGCGCCCGACACGTCGCCCTACCGCGCCGGATTCGCGCAGTTCATCTGTGTGGCAGACACCGATGCGGAAGCCGAGCGGCTTTACGCGCCGCATGTGCACTACTTCTACAACCGCTGCCTGCATGTCTATCCGGGTTTCGCCGATGCGCCCGGCTACCGGACCATCAAGACCATTCAGAAGGGCGTGCTCTCGCAGTACGCGCCCGGCACCCTGTTCCAGGAGCACCCGTGGAAGGACCTGGTCGATAACGGCCACGTGATCGCGGGCAGCCCCGAAACGGTACGCCAGCGGATGGAGGACTTGATCAAAGGCCTGCGCGTCGGAAATGTCTTCTGTCTCATGCAGATCGGCGATATGCCCAAAGATAAATGCATGTATTCGACACGGCTGTTCGCGGAAAAAGTGATGCCGAAGCTGCGCAATATGTTTCCGGAATACGCCGATGACGGCCGCTTCTGGTGCCATCCGCTGCCCACACGCGCGGTTCCCGCGGAACTCGGCCAGCCGCTGGTGAGAGCCTAGCCATGGAACTCAAGACGATTTCAACTCACCACGCTGCGGTTCGCTATTACGAGGCCGGCCAGGGAAAGCCTTTAGTGTTTCTGCACGGCGCCGGCGGCGTCGAAGCCGACCTCGGGTTTCTGGACTCGCTGGCTTCCCGGTTCCATGTGTACGCGCCCCTGGTGCCCGGCTATGGCGATAGCGAAGAGTGTCCCGCGCTGCGAGATATGCTCGATTTCACGCTGCATACCTGGGATGTGGTCGACGCGCTCGGCGTGAAAGATCCGGTCCTGGTCGGGTTCTCCATGGGCGGCATGATCGCGGGCGAGATGGCAGCGCTCGCCCCGCGCGACGTTTCCAAACTGGCGTTGATTGCGCCGGCCGGCCTGTGGCTTGACAGCCATCCGATCCCCGACATCTTCGCCATGCTGCCGTACGATCTGCCGAAATACCTGTTCTATGACGAGGTCGCCGGCGCGAAGGCGCTGACCGCGGGTATGGATCTGGGCGATCCCAAATTCCTACAGGGATTCCTGGTACAGAACGCCCGCCAACTCGGCGCAGCGGGCAAAATCCTCTTCCCGATTCCCGAGCGAGGCCTGGCCGACCGCCTCTACCGCATTCGCGCCAAGACGCTGCTCATTTGGGGAGAAAGCGACAATCTGATCCCGCCGGTTTACGCGCAAGCCTTCCGGAAGAACATTCCCGGCGCCGAACTGGTAATGATTCCGCAAGCCGGCCACCTGGTGGCATTCGAAAAGCCTGCCGAAGTAGTCAGCGCCCTGGCGCAATTGCAGTAGCGCGGGATCGCGCCCGCCCAAGCCGACATGAATTTCACGGGTTCCTAAACCACGATGGTTTAGAGAGTCACCGTAACTTCTTTTCTATCAGCGCGCGTTTTCAAATCTCAAACCATTATGGTTTAGACGCTATCGCACGCCAACCTCATCGAGGTGTTCCAACAGGTCCTCCGGATCTTCGTATACCCGATACGCACTGTCGAGTTCTGGTTTGAACTGAGATGTGCGGTCCGGCTCACCCCACTTGCCCAAGAAATGCAACCACTGCTTGGCTACAAAGATGAACCTTTTCGTTGCGGTGTCACGCGTCGCGTCTGTGCAACGCGCCGAGCATGTCTTCGAGACCCAGTCTCTGGCTGCCTGGACGATCTGCCGTTCTGTGACCGGCATTCGTTGCCGTACGTTCAATCGCTCCGCAATGGTAGCAACAATCTGTTAGTCTGTCGGAGTCGGAAAACTGCGCTGAGCGGCGCGCGTCTAGAACAGCTTTCCCCCTGTGCGTGTGCGTCCATCAAAGTTGAAAAACCGGATTTCAGTGTCGTAACCTATGCCGGGTGGCTGAAGCGCGGCTGCTGTAACACGGTCACCCGCAAACAGTTCCAATGAATATGCGCTGCACAAGAAATTCTTTCCGCCTGCATCTGATCCTCGAATCCTTGTTCTTGGCGATGTGCTTCAGCTCCCCTGCCTGGCCCCAGAGCGGCTCCGGATCTCCACCGATGCGATGGCAGGCGCAGTACACGCAGGTATATTCGGACGATATCGAAACTACCACTACCGCACCGACCGTCGGCCCGGCATTTTCGGTTGGACCGGCGGGGTCGCTCACGTCAAACGCAGCCGAGGTCATCGCCGGGAACGAATCGATCAAAGGATCCTATTCCGGTTCGGGATCGAGCTTCCCCTTTCTCCAAACCAATTCATCGGTTCTTCCACTCGCGCCGAATCATCCCTATACGGTGACATTTCAATACAAGATTCTTACCGCTCCAAGCAACTTCTTCGTAGTCCAGTTCTTGTCATTCATAGCAGCGTCACAGAGCAATTTTCTAAGCGGCGCGATAATGAACGGCGTAGCCGGCACAACCGGCACGATAACACTCACCAGCACTCTTGGGAACTATTCAGATTATGTGGTCTTCTGGAATGGTCCAACGACGGGCGCGATCTCGATTGACAACATTCAGATAATCGACGCAACCACGGGGAAGGTGATCGCCTCCGAAAACGCGGAGGGGACCAGTCAAGCGCCCAAACCCGGAATTCAATCGCAAGGTGCAACCGTGGTGACCGATCCCTCCCTGGTGATCTCCGGCAAAGGATCCCTCCTCCTCAACAACCAGGGAGGATTTGTAACGAACCCATCGGTAATATCGATTGGCGCGAACACCGTCTACACCATTCAGTTTGATTACCGGATACTTTCACCGACAACCTCCAGCCAGGTTTTCAACGCCTCGTTTCAACCCGCCGGAAGCGCGGACCCGCAACAGCAGGTCACGATCCCGGGGATGCTCAAGAATGCTGCCGCTAGAGGGAGGTTCTCCTCGGGCGCCCAAACGGCGGGCGCATCGTCCTATGTGCTCAGGCTATCCGTCGCGCCCGGCGCGTCACTCATCGTCGATAACATTGTCATCTACCGGCAAGACGTCACCACGCAGAATGCGCCTCCGCCCACCTGGAGCCGCCTGCTGACGACGCCCTTTCCTCGCTTGGGCAAAGATCTTGAAATTCGTACGGACCTAACGGCATCACTGGCCTTCAACGAAGGGACGCCGTTTACCTACAGTGTCGAGCAAATCGAGAGCCGCCTCGCCTTCAGCGACGTGATAGTGGGTCTTGACCTCCAGAATCAAACGCAGAACCCCGATTCGGTCCACCGGATCCGCGCACTAAACCCGAACGCGGTGATTCTTACACAAGAAAGTCTCGCAAATCAAGATAAACAAATGTCGCCTTCCGGCGCCACCATAGACTTGGATTACCAGCTACTCCAAAGTACTCCGAACGAATGGAAAATAAATGATACGGCGGGGAATGTTGTTTACGACCGAAATTATCCAGGCCGTGCTTTCATGAACCTATCGGACTTTGTGCCTGCAGTCAACAGCCAGACTTGGCGGACGGCTTTGCCCAATTTCATCACGACACAGATTCTTCCATCGGGGCTATGGGACGGCGTCTACTTCCTCGGCGCTGAAGGCGTGGTCGACCCGGCTGTTCCGCAGTTCGACGACCCGGCTCTTTTCAATTACGACTGGAACAGGAACGGCCTGAGAGACGAAACACCAGCCGCTACCAGCGAAATGGTGCGCGCCGGCAAAATGAAGATACTCCAGAATCTCCAGTCGAGCACCAACGGCACCCAGTTGATGATGGGCAACACATCCCAGCCCGAGTTTGCGTTGGCAACTCTGCTAAACGGATATAGACTCGAGTGCTTTAACTTCTGGTGGAGCCAGCCCGGGGCCCCGACTATCTCGGGTTCCCCGGCAGGCTGGCGGACAGCGTTCGAGGCTTACCTGCGGATGCAGGCGGCGGAGCGTTCTCCTCAGACCAATATCTTGGGGGGGTGCGGCGCGAGCGCAGCCGACAATAACACACCGCCCAGTGCCTCGCAGCATTACCTGACCCCCACACCGGACGATATCGCCAAGCATCGCTTCACGATGGGCACGGCGCTCCTCGGCAACGGTTTTTACGGTTACGACCTCAAAGACCCTCTCAGCGCACCGTATTGGTTCGACGAATACTCCGTCGATTCCACCGGGACTGCCGTTGAGGACCGCACGAAGAAGGGCTACTTGGGACAGCCACTCTACGACTCTATCGAGCTGACGAATCCGGGAATGCTGGTTATGGAGGAAGGCTTTGACGGTGGTACGCTTCCGAGTACCTTTGTGGGCGGTCCGGCGAGCGCCGTCTCCATTACGCAGACGACTGGTGAGGTCATCTCCGGCGCTGGAAGTCTGGTGATTAGCAACCCGGACCACACAAAGAAGGGCTTCGTAGGCGTAGGAACCAATCCCGCGGCTGTCCCTCTGAGCGCGGGTGTCACGTACCTGCTGACCTTCGATTGGCGAGTTCTCGAGACCCTTGATTTTGACCTTGGCTTCCAGGTCTTCGTGTCGTCCGGCAGTCAGATCTTGGACCGCGTCTATGCGCCCGGCGTCGTTACCGGGGACTATGGAACAACCCGATTTCCCTTCACGATTCCCTCGACGGGAAATTGGACGATCAATATTCTCATTCTGAACGGCGGGGGAAAGGTTTCGATCGACAATTTCAAGATCTACCAGGGCGGCGTGGGCCCATGGCGGAGGGATTTCGAGAATGGATTTGTTCTGGTCAACCCTTTTGCCCGGCCCCGTACCTTTTCGGCAGCCGAGTTAGCGGGCGCACTCAACCGCACCAGCATACATCGCATTTTGGGAACACAAGCTCCCGATCTGAACAACGGTCAGCCGGTCGCCGGCGAGCTCACGCTCGGGCCGTTTGACGCCATCATCCTCCTGGCCGATCCGATTCGTCTCCGGACGCCCATCATCAACAGCGTTGCCAATGCGGCCGGCGGGCAGACTGGTGTTGCGTCAGGAGCGTTCGTTTCCATCTATGGATCGAACTTCACGCCGCTGCCTTACGATGACTGGGGCAAGTCGATCATCAACGGGCAGCTTCCCAAACAATTGGATGGCGTGAGCGTGACGATCGGGGGCAAGCCGGCTTCTGTCTATGCCGTCTCGCCCGGGCAGATCAACGTGCAGGCGCCGGATGTGGGGAACGGTCCGGCGCAGGTCGTCGTCACGACCGGCGGCGGCGCGAGCGCGCCATTCACGACGATTTCGCAACTGTACAGCCCGGCCTTCTTTCCGTGGCCGGGGAATCAGCCGGTGGCCACGCACCTGGATTACAGCATCGCTGCCAAGAACGGGACTTTCTCCGGATTGACGACCGTTCCGGCCAAACCAGGCGACGTAATCACGTTGTGGGGCACGGGCTTTGGGCCGACCAATCCCTCAGTTCCTGCCGGCCAGGAGCCTACGGTAGCGGGGCCGCCGACGCAGAATCCGGTAACCGTCACCCTCGGTGGTACCGCTGTGCCTGTGCTCGGCGCAGTCTTAAGCAGCTACGCGGCTGTATATCAGATTGCGATTCAGATCCCGGCATCAATGTCGGATGGCGATTATCCGATCGTGGCTACCGTAAGTGGAGCCCAATCGCCAGCCAGTAGCTTTCTCACCGTCCAGCGTACTCAATGATTACGGACACGTCCATCACTGACTTGCAGAGGAACTCGATCGGGCCGAATCACGCGCCATCTTGGTAATGATTCCGCAAGCCGGCCACCTGGTGGCATTCGAAAAGCCTGCCGAAGTAGTCAGCGCCCTGGCGCAATTGCAGTAGCGCGGGATCGCGCCCGCCCAAGCCGACATGAATTTCACGGGTTCCTAAACCACGATGGTTTAGAGAGTCACCGTAACTTCTTTTCTATCAGCGCGCGTTTTCAAATCTCAAACCATTATGGTTTAGACGCTATCGCACGCCAACCTCATCGAGGTGTTCCAACAGGTCTTCGGGATCTTCGTATACCCGATACGCTCCCGCCTGCTGAAGTTCCTCCGCGCCGTATCCGCCGGACAGCAATCCCACACCGAGCGCGCCCGCCCGGCGAGCGGCAAGAAGATCCCAGATGCTGTCGCCCACCACGATCGAATGCCCGATTGGCGCATTGAGGTGTCCGGCGGCGGCCAGGAAGAGATCGGGATCAGGCTTGGCGTGCGCCACCTGATCGCGCGTGATTAAGGCGACATCCGGCGCGGCCAGCATCTTCAGCGACAACGCCGCGCTCTCCCGATACCCGCTGGTGGCGATCGCATGGGGCACGCTCTTCTGCGCGAGACAGGCGAGCAACTCCCGCGCGCCGGGCAGCGGACGCACCTGGTCTGAATAGCGCCGGAATGCTTCGGCATGAAGGGTTTGCACACGGGCGACCTCGTCGGGATTGAGCGTGCGGCCGGTTTCCCGAGCCAGCGCGTTCACAAACAGGCCGCCGCTCATGCCGATACGGCGATGAATCCGCCACACCGCCAATGGCAGCCCGGCCTGCTCCAGCGCATCGCGCCACGCCAGCACATGCTGATAGACGCTATCGACCAGGGTCCCGTCAAGATCAAAAAGAAAGGACGTAGTTCCCGGACCAGTTCTTGGAGGCGTCATCGAAATCCCTCATTCCTAGTGTCGCCCGCCGGACGGGCGTATACTCCCAAGAGACCCTTTTTTGATTGGAGGACAGTCATGGTGAATCGACGGACCCTGCTCAAATCCTCTCTGGCCGGCGGAGCTCTGCTGGCCCGGCCGGCACTATCGGCTCCCACGATTTCGAAATCGGAAAGCCCGGTTGTCGATACGGCGGCGGGAAAAGTTCGCGGCATCGTCAACAATGGCGTTCACGTCTTTCGCGGAATTCCGTATGGCGCTTCCACGGCAGGCGCGAATCGTTTCATGCCCGCCCGTAAGCCGGAATCCTGGAGCGGTGTGCGCAATGCTTTCGAGAACGGCCACACGGCATCGCAAATTATGCCGGCGCCGAGCGCCATCGGGTTCGGGCTACGGTCGAATGCGAAGCAGGGCGAGGACTGCCTGGTGCTCAACGTTTACACACCGGGCGTGAATGACGGCCGCAGACGACCAGTAATGGTTTGGATTCACGGAGGCGGGTATACCTATAGCTCCGGTACGACGCTGGCCGCCGATGGCACCAATCTGGCTCGCAGCGGAGACGTGACCGTGGTTGCGCTGAACCACCGTCTGACGATCTTCGGGCATTTATTCCTGGACGAGGTGGGCGGACCGAAGTACGCCGGTTCGGGCAATGTGGGCATCCTGGATCTGGTCTCCGCGCTCGAATGGGTTCGCACGAATATCGAACGCTTCGGCGGCGACCCGGGCAACGTCACGATATTCGGGCAATCCGGCGGCGGCGGCAAGGTCAGCACCCTCCTGGCGATGCCTGCCGCGAAGGGGCTGTTTCACAAAGCAATTGTCGAGAGCGGATCTACGCTCAAGCAGCTTTCGCGCGAAACCGCGCAGAAAAATACGGAAAAGTTTCTGGGGAATCTCGGTCTCAAACCGGATCAGATGGCCGAGCTTCACAATCTGCCGGCGGATAAACTGCTGGCCGCCGCTACCGGAATGCGTCTGGGCCCGGTAGTAGACGGCAAAGCCCTGCCGCGCGACCCATTCGATCCCGACGCGCCGGAAGTGTCGGCCGATGTCCCGGTGATCATCGGCACCGCCGAAACCGAAGGCACGTATTTCGCGTCGCCCGACCTGCTGGCGCTCGATGACGCAACCATGCGCACGCGGCTGCGAGAACGGCTCGGCGGCGATACGGACGGCATCATCGACCTGTTCGGCAAGAGCCGGCCGAAGGCGACACCGGCCCAGCTCTATTTCACAATCCTGGCGTTTCCGTCCAAGGCCAACCTGCAAGCGGAGCGGAAAGCCGCGCGCGGGAAGGCGCCGGCATACCTCTATTCCATGAATTGGAAGACTCCGGTGCAGGACGGCATCCGCTTTTCGCCACATTGCCTGGAGATTCCGTTCGTGTTCAATAATGTCTGGCAAATGCCGGAACTGGTCGGGACGGGGCCGCAGATCCAGCCGCTGGCGGATCAGTTGAGCGGCGCATGGGTGGCGTTTGCGCGGACTGGAAATCCCAGCCATGGCGGCATTCCGCGGTGGCCGGCATTCGACGCGAAAACGCGCGCCACTATGCTGATCGATGCAGAGTGGAAAGCCATCAACGACTGGAACCGCGAGGAACGGCTCGCGATGCTGAAGTTCACCGATCTTTCGATGACATAACGCCGGGCCGTGCCCACATGAGGAAATGCGATGAAAATAAAAATATTCGCGCTGCTGTTCGCGGCCGCCGCGGCCGCCTACTCCGAGACTGACGCTCAACCTCTGAACGACTTGCCTAACCCGTTTCGCACGGTGCGCGATTGGGGCCATCCGCCGAATGGCGTGCCGTGGGCGGCCGTCACGGCGGTGGAAGTCTCGCCGGACGGCAGCATTTACGTGATCCATCGCTGTCACGACAACTCGTGCGCCGACCGGCCCGAGCCGCCCATCCTCAAATTCGACGCCTCGGGCAAACTGCTGAAGGCGTGGGGCGAAGGAATGTTCATCTTCCCCCACGGCGCGACTGTCGACGCGCAGGGCAA
Source organism: uncultured Solibacteraceae bacterium (assembly GCA_964554945.1). Taxonomy (GTDB): domain Bacteria; phylum Acidobacteriota; class Terriglobia; order Bryobacterales; family Bryobacteraceae; genus PSRJ01. The sequence goes on from CAZKQQ010000019.1 coordinate 19,852, forward strand.
CCTCTGGGTGACCGACGAGCAGATGAAGAATGGCAAGGGTATGCAGGTGTTCAAGTTCAGCCCCGAAGGAAAAGTGCTGATGACGCTTGGCAAGGCGGGGGTCGCGAGCGCCGAGCCAGGGCTGTTCGATGAGCCGACCGACGTCGTGATCGCGCCCAATGGCGACATCTTTGTTTCCGAGGGGCACTCCGGCCCACGGAACGGCAATGACCGCATCTCGAAGTTTTCGAAGGACGGCAAATTCATCAAGTCGTGGGGGAAGCGCGGCGCGGGAAATGATGAGCTGAACGCGCCCCACACGCTGGCGCTCGATTCGCAAGGACGGCTGTTCGTCGGCGACCGCAACAATAATCGAATCCAGATTTTCGACCAGGACGGCCGTTACATCGACACGTGGCGGCAATTCGGCCGGCCGAGTGGCATCCTGATCATGAAGGACGACACCATGTACGTGGCGGATTCCGAATCGTGGGGCAAGGACGAGCCCGGCTGGAAGAAGGGCATCCGCATCGGCAACGCCAAGACCGGCAAGGTGAACTATTTCATCGAAGACATGGAATCAACCACCGACGAACATAGCGGGGCCGAAGGCGTCGGCGTGGATTCGAAAGGCAACGTGTACGGGGCCGTAGTGCGGCGGCAGATGCTGGAAAAACACATCCCGAAATAGGACTGGGGAGCCGTTAGGGCAGCGCCGACGATCGCAGACGGCGCGAGCAGGCTACGGCAAAGCAAAAACGTAAATCGCATTGTGTCCGGCGGGCGTCCGTAGCTCCGGCACTTCCTTGCTCAGCTCCGGAACCTTTAAATTGTCTCCCGTCATCACCGCAATGTACTGCTTGCCGTTCACCGCGTAGGTAATCGTACTGACGGAGATGTTGCCGCCCAGAATCGTCTCCCAAAGCTGCTTACCGGTAGCCGCGTCGAAAGCGCGAAACCGGCGACTCATATCGCCGTGAAACACGAGGTCTCCCGCGGTCGCGAGCATGGCTCCGTTCCCGGGCGCGCGGCCTACGTCGAATCGCAGAATCTCCCCGGTGGACAAATTGATCTTCGCCAGCCCGGTAAGCGCGTGCGGATCCGAGCCCGGGCGCGGCACCACGGTCCAGGCCCCGCGGCCCGCCGGCCCGGCGATCGTCAGGTCACGGCAGTTATCGATGTAGGAAACGTACAGCGAATTGGTATTCGGGCTGTAGGCGGTGGGCCAATAGCTCCGCGTGTTCCAGTAGCAGATCACGTGGTGATCGCCCGGCTGCTTGAACACCTCGTTCCAGTTGATCGAAGTCTTCCCGGTTTTCACGTCGATATCGGAGATCACGAATTTCGGGTCGTCGTACGGGAAGGGAGTCGCCCACAGAAACTGCCCGGTGGTCCGGTCGAGCACGAAAACTCCTCCGGCCTCACCCACAGTCACCGCCACGTCGCGCTCCTGACCGCGCGGGATGTCGGGATTGATCCACTTTACAGACTTCGGATCGGGATTCAAGCGCGTGCGCACCAGCGTGCGTTCGTGCGTGTAGTCCGAATCCCAATCGTCGGCCGGCAGATGCTGATAATACCAGGCGAGCTTACCGGTGGCGGGATCAAGCGCGATCGTTGAATTGCTGTAGAGATCGGCCGGCGCGGTGCGCGAGACTGCATCCGGGTTGCCGTCGTGCCGCAACATGCGCTGGTCCGGCATCGGATTGGCGACACCCCAGTAAATCAACTTGCGCGCGGGGTCATAGGTTCCGGGCAAGCCCCATGTGGACGCAAGGCGCTTATCCAGCGGCGCGCCAGCCCAACTCTCGTCGCCCGGTTCGCCCGGGGCGGGCGTGGTATAGAACCGCCAGGCCTCCTTTCCCGTCAGCGCGTCGTGCGCCGAAATAAAGCAGTTCTCGCGCTTGCCCGCGCACGCTCCGCCTGAGATTACTTTCCCTTCCACCACGAGGGGTCCGGAGGTGTTGCCGCGCCCGTCGGTTTTCGTTTCCCACCTCTGTTCGCCCGTGCGCGCGTCCAAACCCACCACAGCGTCGGGCGCGGTGTACAGCACCAGGTCCTCATAAATCGCAAGGTTCTTGGTTCTCGCAGAACTTGCCATGTTGCCGGGCACCTTGCGCTTGTATTCCCAGAGCATATCGCCCGTGGTCGCGTCGAGGGCATGAACGATCGCCCCCGGCTCGACTACGTACATGACGCCGTCGTGGACGATTGGGATAGTCTCCGTCTGCCCCGGCCCCATTCCCCGCACCCATGCCATGCGCAACTGGCTGACGTTTTGCTTGCTGATCTGCTTCAGGGGGCTGAAGCGTTGGGCGTCGTATGTGCGGCTGAACATCAACCAGTCGTCCGGACCCGGGTTCTCCAGCATTGCCCGCGTTACCGGCTTGAAGTTCTGAACTTGGGCCGGGGACGTTGCCGCCAAGGCAACCAGCAATCCCGCAAAAACCATGATGCGAGTCATGCGCTGTCTGCTCCTGATTAGCGAACCGTGACGCCAGTCTGCGGGCGGCCGGCGCCCGCGGGATGCTGATAATCCGGATAAGCGGGGCGGTGCGGCTCCGGAGGCGGGTTCTTCTTGAGTTGCTCCATGGCGATACCGACGGCACGTTCCAATTGCGGATCGTGACCGCTCGCGACCGACCTCGGGTCCTGCTCCACCTCGACATCCGGAGCAACCCCCGTATTCTCCGCGATCCACTCGCCCGATGGGCTGAATATGCGAACGTTCGGAGCCGTGACCGTACCTCCATCCATCAGCCGCGGAAAACCCAGAACGCCGATCAATCCGCCCCACGTGCGCTTGCCCACCAGAGTTCCGGTCTTGGTGTAGCGGAACATCCACGGCATCATGTCGCCGCCCGAGCCGGCCGGCTCATTGATGATCATCACCTTGGGACCTTGAATGGACCCGGCTGGCGTCCGCTGGATTCCGCCGTAGCGAAAGCTGTTATACGAAAGTAGCGGCCGGTTCAGTACATTAATGACGTAATCGGCTACCTGGCCGCCGGCATTGAACCGTTCGTCCAGAATCACGCCTTGCTTATCCACCTGGGCAAAAAAATAGCGGTTGAAGCTGGTGAGCCCAGCCTCTGCCGTATCGGGCATGTACACATACGCGAGCTTGCCGCCGCTCAACGCCTCCACCTTACGGCGATTGTTTTCGATCCAGTCCAGATTGCGCAAGGCCTGTTCGGTGGCCACGGGCACCACGGCCACGTCGCGCGCACCGGCGCCGGCGGCGTCCGGCCCCACCCGCAGCACAACTCGCTTCCCCACCGTTCCCTCGAGCCATGCCGAAACATCATCCGAAGGGGAAAGGGAGTGGCCGTTGACTTCCAGAAGATACTCACCGGATTTAATACTGATCCCGGGCCCGCTCAGAGGCGCGCGCAGCTGAGGATTCCAGCTCTCTCCGGTATAGATCCGTTTGAAACGATAATGCCCATCGGAGATTTCGAAATCCGCGCCCAAAAGGCCGCCCGCCACCTGAGTGCCCCGCGGCACGGTTCCTCCACCCCCGCGCAAATGGCTGGATGTGATGTCGCCCAGCATCTCCTGAAAAATGTAGTTGAGATCGTCGCGCGACGCGAGTGTGTCGAGATACTTCCCATATTTCTCCTCCGCCGCGGCCGCATCCAGACCGTGCAGGTTGGGGTCGTAAAAGAATCCTCGCTCGATTCGCCAGACCTCGTGATACATCTGCTTCCACTCGGCCAGCGGGTCGACTTTCACTTCCATGCCGGAGAGCTTCAGGATGCCTGCCCCGGGTTTAAGAGGCACGCCGGCAGGGGCAATCACCCACTGCGGCGGCTCCGCTCCGGCCACGAGCGCCGGATCGTCACCGCCCTGCTTCACCTGTAACAACATCTTCTCGCCATTGAAGGAGACATCGAAGGACACTACGGCCTCGGCGAGCCGTTCCGCCTTGCGTGTCTTGAGATCGAATTTGGAGAGAGTGTGCGCGCCCTGGTTCCGGTCCCGCAGGCTCTCGTTGACTTCTTCGAGCAGGTAGAATACGCCGGCGCGGCCGGCTTGGAGCCTCACATAGTTGCGCGCGGGGAGCGGGAGCGCCACAATCCGATCCTTGAGGCCGGCCAGATCGATTCGCACTTGCTTTGGCGCGATTTCGCCGCTTTTGAGGTCGGGCTTCGGGTCCGCGGGCTTTTCCTCGTCGCTGTCCGGAGCTACCGGCGATGGGGCATCGGAGGGCAGCACCAAAGCATAGACGCTGCGGGTCACCGCGTGCTCGTCGCTGGTCATGTCCAGCGGATGCGCGCCGGGGCCGTAATTGGTGCTCGCCGTGAAATAGAGATACTGGCCCTCCCGGTCGAAGGCAGGATAGCGCGCATCGCTGAGGCCGTCGGTGACCTGCGTGCTTTGCCCGCCGTCCACCGAGTAGAGACTGATGGCGTGCAGCCGGTTTGGCATGAATTTGGCATACGCGATCCACTTCGAATCGGGCGACCACGCAATATCGTTGTCGGTTTCGCCATACGGATAGAAGTAGTCGTGGTCGATCCGGGTGAGCCGGCTCGTGGCGATCTCCACGCGCCACAGATTCAGCTGGTTGTCGTTGAAGGCGATTTGTTTGCTGTCTGGAGACCAGTGCGGGGCGAAATAAAATGCCGAGTTGCCCGCCAGCGGGATTTTCTTGACTGTTCCTTCCCCGCTTTGCGCCTGCACGTGGAGCGCATACTCTCCGGATTCGTCGGAGAAGTAGGCGATCGATTGCCCGTCGGGAGACCATGTGGGAGTGCGCTCCATAATTCCTGGAGTCCGGGTCAGGTTGCGGATGTCTCCTTTCTCGGCCGGAGCCGTGAGGATTTCGCCGTGAGCTTCGAAGACGGCGCGCACTCCGGTGGGAGAGATCCGCGCCTCGCTGATCTCTCGCTGCACGTTCTGCATGCGCGGCCGCACCTCGCTCAGATCAGCCTCGATGGTAATCGGCACTCCGCTGGTCTTTCCGCTCGACAGGTCGTACATCCCAATCTGGCCGAATTGCTCATAAACGATGGCGCCCGGTCCGGCACTGGCCGAGCGGATGTCCGCGCCTGTGTTCCGAATCACTTCCGTCACGGACTTGGTTGCGGGATCGTAGCGGAACAGCGTCATGGGACCGCTGCGGTCGGAGAGAAAGTAGATCTTATCGCCGATCCACATCGGGTTGATGTCGTTGGAATCGGTGCGAGGAATTTTCTCGGTGCCGAGATCGGCCAGATTTGCGATCGACAAATAGCTCGCTTCGCCACCCCGGTACCGCCGCCAAGCCACCCACCGCTCGGGTGTGCGGCCGAATTGACCTCCATCGAGCGGCGCGTACGCGATCCGCCTTCCGTCCGGCGAGTACGAGCCACTGAAACTCATCGGCAAAGGTAGTGCGTCCGCCAACCCGCCATCTTTTGCCACGCTGAACAACTGCGTGTACCGCGAGAAGCTCTGGCGATTGGAGCGGAACAGAATCCGTTGGCCGTCGGGCGACCACCCGGCCGCGTAGTCGGCGCCTGGGTGATAGGTGATACGCTTCGGCACTCCGCCTGTGGCCGGCAGTGTATAGACATCAACGTTCCCGTCATACTCGCCGGTGAACGCGAGTGTTCCGCCGTCGGGCGAAAAGATCGGGAGGGTCTCGATCCCGGCGCCCGAGGTGAGTCGCGCCGCCGTACCGCCCGCGCGATTTACAGTCCAAAGATCGCCAGCGTAAGAGAACACGATTTGGGAGCGGTTCAAAGCCGGGCTGTGTAACAAAGGAGCCGCGCTTGCGGCAAAAGTGGCGGGAGCCGTCAACAGGCATGCCAGCAGAGACAGACTCATGATCAATTTCTTCATTAGGCCCTCTCGGATCTTCAGGCTAGCAAAGTGCTGGATGAAATGGCGCGGCCCATCGCGCGGCCGGAGCCACCAAGATGCTTTCTTCGACGGGATCGGCTCATTTCCGGCGATTGTTCTCTCCTTCGCAACCGCAGCGTAAAGAAACTCACATTACCCGATCGATTGCTTCGGGATCTCACGCCCGTAGTCTACACTTTTAGTAATGTCGCTTCTTGCGCCAGGGTTCTCGCGAGATTTGGAAGTGCAGAGACTGCGGACCCTGTATCAGTTGCTCTCCGCGCTCTCGCGAGCTAAGTCGCTCCAAGATGTTTACGATTCGGCATTGACCAGCCTGCTTGGATCCACGGGGGCGGACCGCGCCGCCATTCTTATGTTCGACGAGGATGGTGTAATGCGCTTTAAGGCTTGGCGCGACCTCTCCAGCAAATACCGGGAGGCGGTAACCGGGCACACGCCGTGGCCGCGCGGAGCGCAGAATGCCGAGGCCATCCCCATTTCCGATATCGAGGCCGATCCGGACCTGTCCCCGTTGCGGGGAGTGTTGAAGCGAGAGAACATTCGGGCGCTGGTCTTTGTGCCACTCGAGCTGGATGCGGGTGTCTGCGGAAAATTCATGCTGTATTCGGCCGAGCCCCACGAGTGGACTGCCGACGAAGTGGGCTCCGCGCAGGTGATCGCGAGCCATGTCGCACTGGTTCTGGAGCGAAAGCGCGCCGAGATCGCGCGAGAAACGAGTGAGCAACGGCTCGCGTCGGTGGTCGAGAATTCTTTTGACGCGATCATCACCAAGAATCTAAACGGTATCATCACAAGCTGGAATAAGGCGGCCGAATACCTCCTCGGCTACACGGCCGCGGAGGCAGTTGGCAATCCCATTTCGATGCTGGCTCCGAGCGGCCGCACCGACGAGATGGCCATGATCCTCGCGCGAATCGGCCAGGGTGAGCGCGTGGCGCACTTTGAAACGCAGAGAAAGGCCAAGGATGGCCGGGTCCTTGATGTCTCATTGACAATTTCTCCCATCCGGGACCGTGACGGCCGGATTACCGGCGCCTCGAAGATCATGCGGGATATCACCGAGCATAAGAAAGCCGAGCAGGAACGGCTTTTGCTGCTGGCACGCGAACGGGAATCGCGCGCGACCGCCGAGCTTCTGAACCAGGTGGGTCCGCTGCTACTGGCGGAACGCGATCCGGAGCATCTGGTTCAAGCGATCACCGATATTGCCACCGCGCTAGTGGGCGCCGAATACGGCAGCTTCTTGCACAATTCCGTGGATGCAAAGGGCGAACCGCGGAAGCTCTATACGGTGAGTGGTGTGGCCGGGAAGCCCCACTCAGGTTTCTCTGTGGACGGCGATGCATCGCGGTTCGCGCCTGCGTTTCGCGACGGCAGTGTCGTACGTTGCGCCGATGTCACCCGGGATCCCGGATTCGGGAATGCCTCTTACCTGGATGGGGCGGAAACGCAACGCGCTGTGCGCAGTTATCTGGCTGCTCCAGTGGTATCGCGTTCGGGCGAGATTATTGGCGGCTTATTCTTTGTGCATTCCGCTCCCGATAAATTCGAGCTCTATCATGAGGTTCTGGTTAAAGGAATCGCGGCGCAGGCGGCCATCGCCATGGACAACGCCCGGCTCTTTGAGCAGGCGCAATGGGCGCAAGACGAATTGAAGCGCTCCAATGAAGAGCTTCGCCGGACCAACGAGGATCTGGAAGCATTTGTATATTCCGCCAGCCACGATCTGAAAGAGCCGCTGCGCACCATCACGCTGTGTTCCGAGCTTCTGCAACGGGTGGAGGGCGCCCGCCTACAGGGAGATGCAGCGCGGTTTCTAGCCAGCACGATCCATGGCGCACGCACCATGGATCAGTTGCTCAAGGATCTTCTGGCGTACATGACCGTCAGCCGGTCCGCCGAAGGGCCGCCACCTGTCATCGATTCCGGCGCGGTCCTTAAAGAAGTGCTCCAGAATCTGCAGGCTTCGATTGATCTGGCCGGCGCCACAGTCACATCGGGCCCATTGCCAATGGTCTCAATGCACGCGAGCCGCCTCACGCAGCTCTTTCAGAACCTGATCGGCAACTCGTTGAAGTATCGAGGCGAGGAGCCGCCGCGCGTGCACGTGTCCGCCGCCGAGCAGGACGGCTGGACGGTGTTCAGCGTGCAGGATAACGGCATTGGCATTGATCCCGAGTACGCGGACCAGATCTTTGGACTCTTTAAGCGGCTGCACGGCCGCAATCAGTACGCGGGCAGCGGACTGGGTTTAGCCATTTGCAAACGAATCGCGGAACAGTACGGCGGCCGGATCTGGCTGGACACGTCCGCACCGGGGTCGGGATGCCTCTTCTGCTTCGCGATTCCGGCTTGCGTCTCACCCCCGGCGGACCGTTTGTAATGTCAAAGTCTTTATAAATAGATTGCGGTTCTGAACCGGTAACCCCGCTAGAATCGAATCGGAGCAGGCAAGATGTCACCTTGGCAACGAATCCTTGAACAGCCGCAGCGCCGCGCGCATTTCGTGCAGCTTTACGATGCGGAAGGTTCGTCGCTCGCCCGGAATGTCAGCCAGTATCTTTGGGAAGGCTTGCACCGCGGTGGCGGCGCGCTGGTGATTGCCACTCCCGACCAGTGGGATCGATTCCAGCAGCAGTTGGTGGAACTCAATGCGGGCGTCTCCTTGCCTTGGGGGCAGGAGCGGTTGCTCTTCCTGGATGCGCAACAAACATTGCTCGAAGTTATGGTGGGGGGCCAGCCTGATTGGGACCGGTTCGCGCGCACCATTCGCAACGCCATCCGCCAGATTCAGCCCTCCCGGGAGTCGGCGGGCGTCCGCGCATACGGCGAGATGGTTGCGCTCCTGTGGAAGGCGCGCCAGTTTACCCCGGCCATTCGCCTGGAGCAGTTCTGGAACCGCCTGCTGACGCAATCCGACGTGAGTTTGTATTGCTCGTACGCGATTGACGTCTTCAGCAGCGAATTTCACGCCGATGCGGTAGACGCCCTGCTTTGCACCCATACCCATCTGATTCCCTCGGAACCCGATGGGAGATTGGAACACGCGTTTAGCCGCGCGCTCACCGAGGTGCTGGGGCCTGACGCCGAACACCTCAAGCCCCTAATCAGGGCCAACCAGCGCCCGGCGTGGGCCGTTATGCCCGACGCGGAATCGATGATGCTATGGATCCGGAAGAACCTGCCCCGCCAGGCTGAAGAGATCTTCGCACGGGCGCGCCTCGCTTATCGCGAGCCGGCGCAGGCGGCAGCTACTGGAACGCCTGCTCCAGCTTCCGGCGCTCTTCCTGCTTGATCGATAGGCCGAACAGGTTTTCGAAAAAGCCGTCGCGAGCCAATCGTTCCACGATCCGATTGTCGATCACGGCGTGAAAATCGAACTTTTTTAACTGCACCGCGATCTGTTCGTCCAGCGGGTGGTCGATCATGTATTGCACGGCCGCGGTGGTCAGATACGGAACACGCTCAAATGTGTTGGTGTTCGCATACCGGTCGTACACGCGAGCGAGTTCGGCGGGGTCCTCCTGCGTGTATTTGATGTAGGCTTTCAGGGCGAACGCTTTGTCCTCGTAGAATCGCTTAATGCCTTCGGTATGAGCCTTGATGAGCGCCTCCACCAGCTTGGGATTGGCCGCGATCGTACTTTTCTTAAACAGGTACACGGTGGGCGCGTAGATGTCATCGTAGTCGCTGGTGTTGGCGAGACTCTTGAAGCCTTGCTCCTCGAGCCGGAAATACACGGGCGCAGTCAGCATCGTGGCGTCCACGCGGCCTGCGGTCAAAGCCGCCGCACGCCCGTTTACGTCGGTTCCGATAGGAACCCACGCGACGTCGCGCGGCGTCAGACCGAACTTGCCCAGCAGCGCGACGGCATAGTTGTAAGGCGCGTCACCGATCTGGCTCACTCCCATGCGCTTGCCCTTCAGCGCGCGGACGTTCGCCACGTTTCTGCCGGCCATCAATGCAAACAAGCTCTTGCGATACGGGCTGCCCACGATCGCGAGCGATCCATCCCGCGAGCTGGCGATCATGGCCTGCTCCAGGGGGTAATTCGTCATGACCGCTTCGCCGCTCACCACCATGGCAATGCCGGCCGGATGGACGCCGAACACGATGGTGGCGTCCAATCCGTACTTCTGGAAATAACCGGCTTCCTTCGCAATGTAGAGCGGCCACGTGGTGCCGGTGCGGGTCGCGTAGTTAATTGTGACTTTCTGCAGCGATGCCGGCTGGGCCCGAGCGGCCAGCGCACAGAGCAGAGCGAAGCAAGCAGCGGCCGTCCGCATGCTCACTAGCTTATTCTCGGCGCGCGCCGCACTGCAAACGCCAGACCCGACCACGTTTCGTCCACCGCGCAGACCTTATAATCCACCAGGCCCAGCGGCAGGGCGCTGTCGCGCACCTGGTTTTCACTCAGATCGGTCTGCAAGCCTGACGCCTTTTTCGGCCAGATCAACCACAAGGTGCGACCCTCCCGCATCTCCCGAGCCAGACCGGGCAGTTCTTTTTCAAGGATCGCGGCCGATTTCATGAAGGCGAGGATTACCGCTGCCCCGTCCGCTTTTTTCTGGAAGCGGACGCCGGCCGGCAGCGGTTCTAATTTCGAAGCGAACCCGCCGGGCGCATGAAGGAGCGCCACCGCGCATCCTTCGCCAATTCGCAGTTTTTTGGGAAGTGGAGTGCCGGAATAGCCCGCCATGCGGCTACGCGCCGCGCGCGGCTCCAGTAATCGGAATCAGCCGCGTGCGGATCTGGTTCATGACGTCGCTCGCCAGAAACGGCTTCCGCAGAACCGGAAAGTTGTGTTCCTCGCATAGCGCTTCTTCTTCCGAGGGCAGAATCGTGCCGGTCATTACGATCACCAGCATGTTCGGAATCGTCTGGAGGAACTCGACGCCGAGCTCGACGCCATTGCCATCCGGGAGCATGAAATCGAGCAGCGCGGCGTTGGGCTTATTTTCCTGCACGAGCCGCCGGGCCTCACTCGCGGATTCGGCGGTAAGCAGGCTCCATCCCGCGTCCGCCATAAGCCGCTCCAGGAAGTGCAACAGGTCGCGATTGTCGTCCACCAGCAGCACCGTCGGATTTGCCGGCGCGGGTGTCAGCGTCAACTCGGCGGCGCGCAGATTCAGTTTCTCGTTATCTTCGGAGACTTCGATGCGCACGCGAGAACCGGCCGGCACCTGGCTGGTGGCCACAAGGGTTGCCAGCGGCTGGGTCAAATGCCGGTGAATGGTGCGGTTCAACTCGCGCGCGCCGTACTCCGGACTAGTCCCCTTCTTCAGCAGCCACTGCCGCGTTTCAAAGGGAACCTCTAAGGCGAACGAGCGATTGCCCAACCTCGTGTTCACGTGGTTCTGTAAATCGTTGATGTGATGGTCGAGAATCGCCGACAGCGATTCCACCGTCAGCGGCTGGTAAGTAATGATGCAATCAATCCGGTTAACGAATTCGGGCGAGAAGCGTTTGCGCACCGCCACCAGCGCGATGTTCTGCAGTTTGCTGGTGAGATCGGAGCGCTCCATCCCTTTCACCGACTGGAAGCCGAAATCGGGATTGATCTCGCGCATCATCTCACGGGCGCCCAGATTGCTGGTGAGAAACACCAGGCTCTTCTCGAAATTCACCTGCGAATTGTCGCCCAGCCGCAGAATGCCTTTATCCAGAACGCCCAAAAGCAGCCTCGTCATCGAGGGGGCGGCTTTTTCGATTTCATCGAACAGCACCAGCGACAGGCTGCATTTCTCGCTAGTCACAGCGTTGAGCTTCTGCTGGGTCAGCATTGGCTGGGTCTCGCGATGGCCGAGGTAGCCCGGCGGCGCGCCGATCAGCTTAGCCACTTCGTGCTCCATCTGGAACTCGCCGCAATCCACTTTGAGCACGTTCTTTTCGCTGCCGTGCAGAACTTCGGCAAGCGCTTCCACGGTTTTGGTCTTGCCCGTCCCGGTCGGCCCCAACAACAGAAATACCCCAACGGGCCGCCCTTCCGGCGCTAGCCCGGCCTGGTACATCTGGATGTAAGGGACGATGACCTTCGTGGCTGTCGGCTGACCAACCACCTTTTGCGACAAAACCGCTGTCAGATCTTCGCTGACGTCCGCGCTCTGTTTTCTGGACCGGTTCTGTGCGCCCTTGGGTTTGTCCACCGCACCCTCCGCCTTGATTATATTCGCGGCGTTCCGGCTAACCCTCGGGCGCCGGCGCTGTTCGGGAGGGTTGGGTTCTTTCATATCCGTGATCTTCCTTGACTACTTCCAACAATTTACCAGGACCGGCGCACCGAGGCAAAAACATTTTGCACACGTGTGACCGCCTATCCCTGCCCCTTTTAACACGGGGATCTCCGGAAGCGATGTAAGTTTTCACACTAACCGGATGCAAGTAGTTATTGTTAGTTCGAAAAAAAGCGATTTTACCGGTGGCGGAAGGTTATTCTGCCTTTGGTCAGATCGTAGGGGGATAACTCGAGAGTCACCTTATCGCCTGCGAGAACGCGAATGCGATTCCGGCGCAAACGGCCCGCCAGATGGGCCAACACGACGCGATCATGTTCGAGTTGCACGCTAAAAAGCCCGCTCGGAAACTTTTCCAGGACGGTGCCTGTTACTTCGATACTGTCCTCTTTGCTCATACTCCTCTTCTATGCGGAAAGCGGGCCAGCCTCGTATCGTCGAGGCGGCCCGCTCTATCCATCAGGCGGCGGTGACGTTGGTCGCCTGCAGACCCTTGGGGCCTTTGGTCACCTCGAACTCCACCTTGGAGCCTTCGTCCAGTGTGCGGTAGCCCTCCGTCTGGATCGCCGAGAAGTGCACAAATACGTCCTCCCCATTTTCTCTCTGAATAAATCCGTATCCCTTAGCTGCGTTGAACCACTTCACCGTACCTTTTTCTTTCATCTGCCTCGTTCCTTGTACTAAAAAATGCATTACTCTCTCGCTATTCACGCAGACAAAAAAAGGGGTTGCGGCGAGCTCACGCAACCCCTCTTTGTGTCGAAGCGAAAACAAGAGTCAAATGCCATACTATTATACAACAGAGGCATTCGCTGCCCCGCAAGTGCCGTGCCAACCTTTCAATTCCTGCGATTTCGCTTTCATTTTCAGGCTCTTGAGCCCCTTCGTCTGCCGGCGACTGGGAGTTCCAATCTGGTGCGCGGGGCCTGCGGGCTTTTCCTCAGGAAAGTGGCGCCAGTGCATGTTTACACACGAATTTTCGAGCCTGGCCGGGAACAGGGATCAACTCCGAGCGGCTTCGCCGACTGGCCGCGCCCGTTCGTTTTTCGCACTGCCGCCCTAGACGGCCTTACGGTGACGGCGAGCGATCGGTTCTCGTTCGATCTTCACCTGTTCGACATTCAGCGGACTGTGCTGCCGTACTTTCAGGAGGCCTTCGCGCAGTGGGCGGCGTCCGGTATCGGACCGGGCCGACGCCGCGCCCGCCTCGATCGCGTGGATCCGCTTGGACTCGACGGGCAACCGAATCGCGGGATTCCCTGCTCGCTATCGTTGGATATGGAACCCGTCTCAATAGATCGCGCGACGGTGGCGTTCGTCACTCCAACAGAACTGAAGGCAGACGGCCAATTGGTCGAGCGGCCCGAATTTGCCGTACTGTTCGCGCGCCTTCGAGACCGAGTCTGTACGCTCCGGGCGCTGTACGGGGAGGGCCCACTCGAACTCAATTTCCGCGATATGGGCGAGCGTGCGGCTGCCATCAGTCTCAGCCGTTGCGAGTTAACCTGGCAA
>CAZKQQ010000019.1:33435-51760 GCA_964554945.1 uncultured Solibacteraceae bacterium
GGGCGTCTCGTACCTCGCGCCGCACGGGCCAGACCCATCCGATTGGCGGCTTCACCGGAGAGGCCGAGTACCACGGAGTACTGGCGGAGTTTCTGCCCTGGCTGCGCGCCGGACGATGGACCGGCGTCGGCCGCCAGACGGTTTGGGGTAAAGGCGAGTTACGCGTCGATGCTAATCTGCAAAATTCAAATGCAAATCAGATTTGAAATGAAGAGGGTGGCATCGGGGGGCTGCATGTTACACTCGAAAGAGTCCCGCTCATGGATTTCCTTAAGGGGCTAAACGCGCAGCAGCGCGAGGCCGTTACCCACACCGAAGGCCCTCTGTTGATTTTGGCCGGCGCTGGAAGCGGGAAAACCCGCGTCATAACCCACCGAATCGCCCATATCATCACGTCCCGTCATGTGCCGCCTTCGGCCATTCTGGCCGTGACGTTCACGAATAAGGCCGCGGGAGAGATGCGGGACCGCGTAAGGGGCCTGCTGGAGGGCGAAAACCTCGATTCCCAGCCGAATATTTCCACCTTTCATTCTTTTTGCGTCCGGCTTCTGCGCCGGGACGGAGACGCGCTCGCCAGCATCCGGCCGGGCTTCACGCGCCGGTTCAGCATCTACGATGATGACGATCAATTGCTCATCATCAAAGCGGCCTACCGGAACCTCGGCCTCGACGAAAAGGATTTCCTGCAATACCGCGCATGCCTGTCACGCATCAGTCACGCCAAAAACCGCAAGCAGATGCCCCCGGATATCAGCCGCGAGGCAACGCACCGGGAACAGGAGCAGCTGGCAGCCGTGTTCGAAGCCTACGAGGCTGCGCTACGCTCCGCGAACGCCCTGGATTTCGACGACCTGCTGCTGGAAGCCGTCCGCCTGCTGCAGCATGATCAAGCTACGCGAGACGCCTGGAACCGCCGGATCAGCTACGTCATGATCGACGAATACCAGGACACCAACCGCACGCAGTACGAGTTGATGCGCCTGCTCTCGGAATCGCATCAAAACGTTTGCGTGGTGGGCGACGAGGACCAATCGATCTATAGCTGGCGCGGCGCCGATATCAAGAACATTCTCGACTTCGAACACGATTTTCCCAAAGCCAAAATCATCCGGCTGGAGCAGAACTACCGCTCGACGAAGAACATCCTGGCCGCCGCCGGAGCGGTGGTGGAGAACAACAAGGCGCGCAAGGGAAAGAAACTCTGGACCGAATCCGAAGCCGGCGATCTGCTGGGCATCTATCCTGCTTTCGACGCGGAAAACGAGGCGCTCTTTATCGCCGACTCCATCGACAAGCAGCTTGACTCGCATCCCAGTGACCACATCGCCGTCCTCTACCGCACCAATTTTCAGTCACGTCAGATCGAAGAAGCGCTGCGGCGCTACGGGCGAAAGTACAACATTGTCGGCGGCTTCAGTTTCTATCAGCGGGCGGAGATCAAGGATACGATCGCGTACCTCAAGCTTTCGGTTTCCAACACCGATCCGGTCAGCCTGCTGCGCGTCATCAACACGCCGGCCCGCGGCATCGGGCGGACCACGGTGGAGCAGATCGAAGCGTTGGCTCGCGAAAAACGAATCACGCTTTGGACGGCCATAGAGCACATCATCGACGGGCACCAACTCTCGACGCGTTCGCAATCGTCTCTGGTGACGTTCCGGAACCTGATTCAGGAGCTGTCGCTGGTAGCCAACAGCCAGCCGCTCCCAGACCTGCTCAAATTCATTCTCGACCGCACCGGATATCGCAAGATGCTCGAGCAGGAAAAAACTCCGGAGGCCGAAGCCCGCCAGGAGAACCTCGACGAATTGATCTCGGCAGCCGCGGAAGCAGTCGAGCGCGGCGAAGATATCTGGAATTTTCTGGACCATGTCGCCCTTGTTGCAGAATCGGATGCGTACGACGAGCAGGCGCCCGTCACGCTGATGACCATGCACAATGCCAAGGGCCTCGAGTTTCCGGTGGTCTTTCTGGCGGGCATGGAACTGGGCCTGTTTCCGCACAGCCGTTCCATGAATTCCGAGGAAATGCTCGAGGAGGAGCGGCGGCTCTGCTATGTGGGAATGACGCGGGCGCAGAGACGCCTGGTACTGAGCTGGGCGAAATATCGGCGGCGGTTCGGCGGCGGCGAGCAGGAGCGCTCGACACCATCGTGGTTCCTGGGGGAGATTCCGGAAAAGCTGCTGGTGAATCTCGGCCCCGAGGAGCAACAGGGCGAAGTCGATCTTACCGGCGAGCGCTATGACGTGCGTCAGGCCGCACGCCGCAGCACGTATACCGGCAAGACCTACAACTCGCTCGAAAACATTACTCAGTTCTTTAGCGAGCGGGGCATTGCGATCAATGTGCCGAGGCCGGCGCCGCCGCCCAAGCCACAGCCGCGGCAGGCTCCGGTAATTCCGCCACGCCCGTCGCTGCCGATCAAGCCGCCTCCTGCGGCCGCTCCGCCGCGTCGCGTTGCGCGCACGGGAATGACGGTCGAGCATCCCAAATACGGCAAGGGCACGGTCGTGCGGCGCGAAGGTGACGGAGAAAATGCTAAGATCACGGTGAACTTCCCTCATCACGGCCTGAAGAAGCTCGTGGAAAAGTACGCAGGGTTGAAAAGAGACTGATGAACACCAAGACCGTCACGGACAAAGTCGAACGCAAAAAACTGAAGCGCGCGGCGCGCAAGAAAGCGGCTCCCAAGGCCAAGCGAGCCGCCGGCGTGGCCCGAGGCTCGCTGAAGAAAAAGATTCGCCATCAGCAGCAAGGCCAGCGCAAGCGATAAAGGTGGGGCAGGCTGCCAGCCTGCCCGTCCGGCAGGCGACAAGCCTGCCCCAGTCAATGTGAGCATCTTCCGGACGAAGAGCATCGACGCCTTAGTCGCTGCCTCCGAAAGTTCGCACAACAGGCTCCGCCGTACTCTCGGACCTTGGAGCCTCACCGCCTTCGGCATTGGCGCGGTGATTGGCTCGGGCATTTTTATTCTCACCGGCACTGCCGCGGCCGGCGAGATGCGCGGGTACGAATCGATTTTCAACGCGCCCGTGCTTGACTTGATCCTGCACGGCACGCGCGCGCTCTCCACAGCCGGGCGTCCGGGCGCGGGGCCCGGCATCTCGCTCTCCTTCCTGCTCACCGCATTGGCCTGTAGCTTCGCCGCGCTGTGCTACGCGGAGTTGGCCTCGATGATCCCGATCGCTGGCAGCGCCTACACCTATGCCTATGCGACTCTGGGCGAAATCATCGCCTGGATCATCGGCTGGGATCTCATCCTGGAATATGCGGTTTCAAATATGGCGGTAGCGGTCGGCTTCTCCGCGTACCTGAACGACGTCCTCGACAATACCTTCGGCATCCACCTCCCCGCGAAATTCGCCAATCCGCCCTTTGCCGCCGGGCAGTTCACCGGGGCGTGGTTCAACGTCTCGGCGCTCATCATTCTGCTGATCCTCACGTACGTTCTTGTGATCGGCGTTCGCGAGAGCGCCGGGGCGAACAACGTCATGGTAGCGGTCAAAATCGCCGCCATCCTGATTTTCGTGATCGGCGCCGCGCGCGCCGTCCACACTGCCAATTGGCATCCGTTCCTGCCGAATGGATTTCCGGGCGTGATGACCGGCGCCGCGATCGTTTTCTTCACTTACATCGGCTTCGACTCGGTCTCGACCGCTGCCGAGGAATGCCGGCGTCCGCAGCGCGACTTGCCCTTCGGCATCATGATGACGCTGGTGGTCTGCGCGGTGCTGTACATCGCGGTGTCGCTGGTCCTGACAGGCATCGCTCCGTGGAATACGTTGAACAACGCGGCCCCAGTCGCCAACGCCCTCAAGGCGCTGGGTTACAACGGAGTGCGCCAGTGGGTGGACATCGGCGCGCTGATGGGAATGATTTCGTCGCTGCTTGTGTTTCAATACGGCCAGGCGCGCATCTGGTTCGCGATGGCGCGCGACGGGTTGCTCCCCAAGTTCTTCGCGAAGGTGCACCCCACGCACAACACGCCGCACGTGAGCACCTGGATCGCCGGGCTGTTCGTCGGCATTCCTGCCGGCCTCTTCGACATTGGCACGCTCGCGGATCTCGCGAACATCGGCACCTTGTTCGCGTTCATCGTAGTTTCTGCCGGAGTGATCGTGCTGCGCAAAACGCAACCCGATAGAAAGCGTAGTTTCCGCGTTCCCGGGGCTCCGGTGCTCCCGCTGATCTCGATTGCTTTTTGTCTGGTTCTGATGGCCGCGCTCCCGCTCGAAACCTGGGTGCGGTTCTTCGTCTGGCTCTTCATCGGTTTCGGCATCTACTTCCCGTTTGGAAGAAAGAGAAGCGCGTTAGCCGGGCGGGGTTGACAGCCAAACTGAATCGATGCCGCTCAGCTTCCCGGCACGCGCCAGGGCGGATATTTTCGATTCTTGCCGGCGGTGAACAGGCAAAGCGAATTGCCGTCGGGGTCCCGCAGGTATGCTTCCCGCCACAGCCACGGCTGATCTTTCGGTTCCGCTTCGACAGCCACGCCGAGCTGCCGCAGAGCGGCGACGGCGGAGTCCACATTCTCGCACTCGAAGTACACGACGATGCCGGCTCCGGAGGCAGAAGCTGCCTTCTGCTCGACGGAGAAAGTCGCGTCGCCATTCGGACACTCAAAACGGGCGTAGTGCGGCAGGTCCTCCACGATCAGGCGCAGTCCGAGGCGCTGGTAAAAATCAATCGAGCGGCTTACATCCGACGATGGCACAGTCACTTGATTGAGGTTCATACGGCAGCCGACAGTATACGCCCAATTCGGATTGCAACGCCGGGGAAGCTGCCCGCATCGAATAAGTAATGCCGCGACACGCGCTCCAACAGGCTGCCTGGGTCCGCCATGCGGCGCCTCAATTCTGGAAACGCTACAACGAAGAACGAAGGCGGCGGATTCTGCCCCCTCCCCAGCGGCCCAATCCGAAGGCTTGGCCCGATCAGGGATTGTTCGCGGCGTGGATCGGCCACAGCACCGTGCTGCTGAAAATTGACGGTGTTACGGTTCTCACCGACCCGGTGTTCAGCAAAAGGGTTGGTATCGCGCTGGGCCCGCTCACGTTGGGGATCAAGCGGATTGTGGCTCCTGCGTTGCGCCCAGCCGAGCTACCGAAAATCGACGTAATTCTGCTTTCCCACGCGCACATGGACCACTTCGACATCCGCAGCTTGCGCAAGCTGGAGAGCCGCCACACCACCGTGATTACGGCCGCGAACACCAGCGATCTCTTGCGCGTGGGCCGTTACGGGCGCGTACAGGAGTTGCGATGGGCCGAAAGCACGAAAGTGGGGCCGCTCGCCATCGAGGCTTTCTCCGTGAATCACTGGGGCGCCCGCATGCGCACCGACACGCATCGCGGATACAACGGCTACACGATCCAATCAGGGCGCTACCGGCTGCTGTTTGGCGGCGACACCGCTATGACCACGTCCTTCCGTAGCGTGAAAAAATTGAAGCCGTTCGATCTCGCGATCATGCCGGTGGGCGCGTACAATCCGTGGATCCATTACCACTGCATGCCCGAGCAGGCCTGGCAGATGGCCAGTGACGCCGGGTTCGAGTTCTTCCTCCCCGTGCATCACCAGACGCTGACACTCAGCCGCGAGCCTTACCTGGAACCCATCGAGCGGGTCTATGGCGCAGCCGGTCGAGACGGGGACCGCGTCGCTCTTCAACAGATCGGCCAGGAATTTCAGATCGAGAAGTGACGCGCGCTTGGGCGAAGGTTTATTATGCGCTCAGGAGGGACTATGTCCGAGCGGCCCAAGCGCGAAACCGTCGATCTCTCGAAATACCCGGATCTGGTGGTGATCTATCTGGGAATGCGAGTCAATGCGGTCAGGGGATTCAAAACGCTGCTCGGCTTCGGGCCGAAGATCTCCGGCGCCGTCGATGCAAAACCTGAGGGCCTGCTGCTCCACGAAAACCTGTTCTTCTCGCTACGCCATTTCGGGATGCGCCAGTACTGGCGCGATTTCGAATCTCTGGAAGCGTGGTCGCGGTCCGAGCCGCATCGGGAGTGGTGGCGCAACTTCCTGCGCGACAGCGGCGGCACGGGCTTCTGGCATGAAACCTACATGCGTCGTGGAGGCATGGAGGCCGTCTACGTCGATATGAAATCGCCAGTGGGAATGATGCGGTTCGCGCCCGTAGGTTCGGCTCAGGGAGCGATGTTCACGGCGCGGAAGCGGGCAGGGCTGAGTGGAGAAGCGCGGTCCGCGGCGGCCGTCAGCGAGCAGGAGTTCTATTCGTAACCGCTATTCGTCGGCAGCGCCGTGTTCGTGGGTTAAGTCATCCGGCATCCGAACCTCGCGGCGCGGTTCGCCCGTTAAGAAGCGCAGAGAATTCAACATTACGAGGATAATCTGAAGAACCAGAAAGGCCGCTGCGCCTACGATGATATCCTCGACGAGCTGCGATCCGAGACCTGTGGCGATAGCGACCGAATCGACTGTTGCGGTAAGGGACCGTGGACGAATCGACGTCCACTCGATGGCCCAGTTGATCAGGATAAAAAGCGCCAGGAAAACGATTATCTTGACACTGCGAACCCGGGTCTGGGACATGAGGAGTGCTCTGGATCGACATTACGCCGAAGCACCGGTCATGCCAATGCTGGCTTTCGTCAATCAATGGGGGGAAATCCCTGATGACGGATAAGGGTTCGGTGGCCCTCCCGCCACGATGGGTCACAATGACAAAGTTAGCCTCGCCCCAGGGCTGCTTTCACGCGCTCCGCGATGAACGGCACCGAGCGCAGCCTCACACCGGTGGCATCGAAGATGGCATTGGCTAGCGCTGCAGCGACGGGAGCTGTCGAGGCTTCGCCGGCGCCCAGCGGCGGCAGGTTGGGCCGATCAAGCAGAGCTACTTCAACGGCCGGCGCTTCGGGGAAGCGCAATAGCGGATAGCTCGCCCAATCGATACTCGTCACCTGCGAACGGTCGAACTTCACTTCTTCGTGGAGAGTACGGCTGAGCGTCTGCAGGATGCTGCCTTCGATCTGGTTGCGCAGGCCATCGGGATTGATGACGAGACCGCAATCGTGCGCGCAGGTGACCCGCCGCACGCGGACCTGGCCGGTGGCGCGCTCGACAGCCACCTCCATGGCCATGGCGACGTAGTTCTCCGCCTGTTTGTAGCGCATGTAAGCGAGACCACGCCCAACCAGCATGCCGTTCTGCCCGGCGTTGCGGTTCGGCGACGGGCGCGCCTGCCAGCCGAACATATCGGCGGCGCGCTTGAGGACATCAAGGGCGCGGGGATCCGACAGACCGCGCAGGCGGTACTCGAGGGAGTCAATGCCGGCGGCGGCGGCGAGTTCATCGGTGAATCCTTCCACCGCGAAGACATTGGCGATTTTGCCGGGCGCGCGCAGGTTGGAGATGCGCAGCGGCGCCTCCTTCAGCCAGTGGGTCACCACTCTAACATTCGGGGCGGTGTAAGGCGGGTCGGCGTTTTGCGAGATCTGTCCGGCATTTTGACCGCGCGGCTGATTGATACCGGCGCCATCGGCCGCCAGCAGCGGGCGCGTTCCGGGTACCGCAACAGGCAGCCACATCTCGGTTTCCCAGGCAACGATGCGGCCCTCGGAATCGATTCCCGCGCGCAGATCGAGAAGCTGCGGCGGGCCCTTGGGATCCCAGGCGTGCTCGTCGGCGCGCATCCACTGCACGCGGACCGGCTTGCCGAGGGTCTTCGAGAGCAACAGCGCATCGGCGGCCACGTCGTCGGTGCCGTTTGTACCATAGGAGCCGGCGCCGTCCATATAGATGACGCGCAGTTTGTCGGGCGGCAGCCCGAACGTGCGGGCCAGCGTATTGCGAAGCCCATGCGCGCCCTGCGAGGCAGACCACACGGTGGCGCCGTCGGGCCGCATATCGGCGACCGCGCAGGAAGGGCCGAGCGAGCCGTGGCTTTGGAAAGGCCAATAATATGTTGCGGAAAGCTGTTTAGCCGCCGAGGGCAATGCGGCCGCGGAATCCCCGCGATTCACGAGAGTTTCATCGCGGCTGATTTCGCTCGAGCGGAGAAACCGCGGGAGATCGCCGCTGCCCGGCAATCCCTGCCAGTCGCTCCAGGTGGCTTTCAGTTCGCGGGCGGCCCGCACGGCGGCCCACTCATTTTCCGCCACTACCGCGAGGAAACTTTCCTGGCGAACAACCCGGACCCCCGGAATTTTGCGGATCGAGGACTCGTCCACCGTGAGCAGCTTCGCTCCCACCGCAGGTGGGCGCACCACGCGGGCGTGCAGCATTCCCGGCACGGTCAAATCCTGTAAATACGTGTGACGGGCTGTACATTTTCCCGGGACGTCGGGCCGAAGGAGTGGTTTGCCGACAACCGAGTAGCGGGACGGATCGCGCAACGGCGCCTTGGGATCCACCTGGAGAGACAACCGGCGGCCGCCGATCAAAGCACCAACACCAACGCCAGGGCCGCCGGCAGTGGGGCGCACTTCTCCATCGGCGAGCGTCAGCTCCGCGACCGGCTGCCGCAAACGGTCCGCGCCGAGTTGAAGCAACGCCTGGCGCGCAGTAGCTGCAACCTGACGGATCTCGACACCGCCGCGGGGGATGCCGGTGCTGCCGCCGGTTCCTCCCTGGTCGGGAGTCAGGGCCGTGTCACCTTCCACGAATGCAATGCGGTCCACCGGAATGCCGAGTTCTTCGGCTGCCATCTGCCGCAGGGCAATCCGCAGACCGGTGCCGACGTCCACCTTACTGGTGTAGAGGGTTACGGAGCCATCGGCATGGAATGCGAGAAAGCTGTCGACCTGCCGGGGATCGAGGGGCTTGCCGGGTTCGGCGGACGCACCCTGCTGGGCGATGCCCTGCCTCGGCAAAGACCCGCCCAACGCAAAGCTTACGATTAAAGCGCCGCCTCTCTGCAGGAGTCCGCGACGGGATAGGGAAATAGCGGGTGCCATGATTGCCTCCTTATGCCTTCGCCAGCCGCATCACTGCATTCAGAATGCGGGTGTGGGTGCCGCAGCGGCAGAGATTGCCGGCAAGCCCCTGCTTAACCTGTTCCAGCGTCGGCCGCGGCGTCTGGTTGAGCAGCGATTTTGCAGCCATGATCATCCCGTTGGTGCAGTAGCCGCACTGTGCCGCTTGTTCGGCGATGAACGCCGACTGAACCGGATCGGGCTTTTCGGGCGTGCCGAGACCTTCCAGCGTGGTAACGGAGTGATTGGCTACCTGCCGCACCGGCAATACGCAGGAACGCACCGCTTTACGGTCCAAAAGGACCGTGCACGCGCCGCATTGCGCCAAGCCGCATCCGAACTTCGGGCCGTGCAGGCTAAGATCGTTGCGCAAGACGTATAGCAGCGGCTGATCCGGATCCCAGGAGTCGACCGCGACTGCGCGGCCGTTCAGCCGGAAAGTGTACTGCGGCATGCATCGCCTCCAAAACGTAAAGAATCAGCACATCATGACTACTATATATGATCGAAAACGCCGGCAGCGGAGTTCGGACCCGTCAATGGGTGTGGCGAAAGATACAGTATCTTAATTCCATCTACATCGAGTTTTAATCTTCGTGCGATATGCTCAGTCCAAGAGTTCCGACCGCGCGGAATTTCCTATGAAAGGCAATCGATCATGCGCACCAGCTACGCCTCGTACCCGGTTGAACTCCCGGTTCAATATCAGACACGTGGGGAAGATCCCATCGTTGGTCATGGCCGAACTCTCGCGATTGGCCGAGAGACGCTCCGCTTTGAATGCGAGCGATCTCTGCCGCTGAATCACAAAATCCAACTCGTGGTCGCCTGGCCCGCCGTCTTACCGGACGGCGCAGGTTTGAATCTATGGATTCAAGGGACGATTACGCGGAGCGCCTCAGGAGACATCGAAGTCCGAATTGGCAGTTATGAATTCAAAACTCGCCGCGAAGCGCAGCGCACGCCGTTGCCGCCCCGCAAGGGCCGATTGGCGGCTCGAACCATGACGGCCGGGTAAGCGGCGTCTGCCATAATTCCCGCATTTTGGCAAGCATCTGGCCGCCATCTTTCGGCCTACAATCTTAGCGATTTTTAGGCTTGCAATTTCAAAGATGGTTGTTAAAATCAAATCTGCCGCTTACAAACCTCACGCTCCGATTCATCCAGGAGACAATCTTTTCTATGCCCCGGGACCGTCAACGCCATCCTTATCTTCTGTTTCCGATCGAGCTTCCACTCCACTATCAGCTCGATCATCCCAATCCCATCGATGGAACCGGTCGAACCGTTGCGATCAGCAGCCAAGTCGTGAAGTTCGAATGCGACGATTTTTTGCAGCCGCATGAAGCCATCCGGCTCAGGCTGGCTTGGCCAGTAACGTTGCCAAATGGCGCCTCGCTGAATCTGTGGATTGCGGGCCGTGTGATTCGCTCTGTGCGAGGTGAAGCGCAGGTCGCACTCAGCAGTTATGAGTTCAGGACGCGGCCGCCCGGACCGAGCGATCGATTGAGATGGCGCCGGCCCGATTCGACGCCGGCATCTCCCTGGCCATCTATGGCGCCGGTCAACGATTAGGCCGGTACCTGGTCAGTTGCCACTGAGTGGCCGTGGCAGCGTGCTAATTCAACAAGCGGCCCTGCCGCAAATACGCTGGGGTGTCAAGATCATCGAGATCGGGCATAGGATCGGCCTCGGCTATCAACATAGGCTCGGGTTCCAGTTCCGGCTCCGGCTCCGGCTCCGCAGGTTCGGGTTCAAACACATTGGTCTCCGCTTCAACCTCCACCGGGCGGCGCGGCTCCAGAACCGGCGTGCCCCGGGGCTTGAAACCGGTGGCGATCACGGTAACCTTCACCGAGTCCTCCATACTCTCATTGAGGATCACGCCGAAGCTGATCTGCACATCATCGCATTCCGCGGCTTCACGAACAATCGAGCACGCCTCGTTGACATCGTGAAGGCCGAGGTGGCTGGATCCGGTGATATTGATCAGAATGCTGCTGGAACCGGCGATACGCGTATCTTCGAGCAGAGGGCAGTTGATGGCCTGCCGCGCCGCTTCAATGGCCGCATTCTCACCTTTCGCCACCGCCGTGCCGAGCATGGCATAACCCATGCCCACCATTGTGGTCTTGATATCCGAGAAGTCGCGGTTGATCAGACCGGGCGTCACCATAATGTCGCTGATGCCCTGAACCGCCTGCCGCAACACGTCGTCGGCGATTTTGAAGCCTTCCATAAAACTAGCGCCGCGCGGCACCAGCGCGAGCAGCCGGTCGTTGGGAATGGCGATGACGGTATCGACCGCGGAGGTCAACTGGGTCAGACCCTGCTCGGCGAGCCGGGCACGGCGGGGCCCTTCAAAGCCGAACGGCTTTGTCACCACCGCCACGGTGAGCGCGTCCAGTTCCTTCGCGAGTGATGCGATTACCGGCGCAGCGCCCGTTCCCGTGCCGCCGCCCAAGCCGGCGGTGACAAAAACCATATCGGCGCCCTGCAGCACTTCGACGATGCGATCGGTGTTCTCGAGCGCGGCTTCCCGGCCGATCTCGGGGTTTGAGCCAGCGCCGAGGCCGTTGGTCATCTTGATGCCGAGCTGCAGCTTGTTCGGCACGTCGCAAGAGTTGAGCGCCTGGAGATCCGTGTTCATGGCATAGAACTCAACGCCCTCCAGGCCGCTCTGGACCATTCGCGCTACCGCGTTACAACCGCCGCCGCCCACCCCGATCACTTTGATCCGGGCGCCGGCGTGCGCCTCTTCTTCGATCTCATACTTCAAGTCGTCCATGTTGGAATCGAACGTCATCGGCGCCTCCTTGTTGTCAGCAAACTGCGTTGTCACCAAACTGCCAGATCTACCGCAAGACCCGCCCCAGCCAGCCGGCCGATTCCCGCTCGTGCGCGGCTTGCATTTTCAATTTGGCCGAATACAGGGCCAGACCCGCAGCCGTGGCCCACTCCGGATCCCGCATGGTTTCCGGCCAATCTCGAATCCCCACCGCCAGGCCAAAACGCGCCGGGCATTGCAGCACACGTTCGGCCACATCGCACAAGTCTGGCAGGCGGGATCCGGCACCCGTCAGAAATACGCCTCCGAGCAAGGCGTGATCCATTCCTACCCGCGCCAGCTCGGTGCGGACCATGCGAAACAGCTCGGTCGACCGGGCTTCCAGGATCTGGTTGAGGAGCTTCCGCTGCACATGGCGCTGCTCCCGCTCCTCCGGCACCGGCACTTCGACCATGACATTTTCCGGGCAGCCTTCCGCCAGCGCGCCGCCATATTCCCGCTTCACCACCTCGGCGTCTTCGAAACTCAGGCACAAGACTTGGGCGAGATCGCGCGTGAAATGATCGCCGCAGATCGGAATGCCCGAGACCAGCTGCATGGTATCGCCGTGGTAAACCACCAGTTGTGTGGATTCAGCGCCGATATCGACGATTGCCACTCCCTGGCGCCGCTCTTCGGGCTGCACCGCGGCATAGGCGGCGGCGAACCCCTCGAAAATGGTTTCTTCGACCATCAAATGCGCCTGGTTGACGGCGCCGATCAGGGCCGAGTGCTGCTGTGAGGAAGCCGTCACCAGATGGACATTCACCTCCAGCCGGGAGGCCATCATCTTGCGCGGGTCGCGGTGTCCGGGATGGTCATCGACGACGAAATCCTGTGGAAATAATTGCAGCACCATGCGATCTTCGGAAAGCTGAACGCGCGTGGCGCGATTCACCACGCGGTTGACGTCCCTCTGGTCGATCTCCCGGACGTAGCCCAGGTCCAGGATGCCGCGGGTATTGGCGCCGCGGACCGCCTTGCCGCCAATCCCGACGACCGCGCCTTCCACCGATACTTCCGCCGCGCCTTCGGCCTCGCGCAACGCCATCCGAATTGATTCCGATACCTCTTTGGAGTCGGCGATCCGGCCCTTCAGCCAACCCTGCGCCTCTGCCGCGCCGAAACCGAGCAAGCGCACGCGTCCCTGTTCGATCGCCGTGATGACCATCCGAGTCGTGCGGCTTCCTGCGTCGAGTCCTACACCGTAAACCGGTTTTCCTGCCATGGCCTCTTATTCTCGTGCGGTAATTCGGTCGTCCAGCCGCAGATCGAATCGCTTTACTTCCGGCGACCGTTTCCGGATCTCGGGATAATGATTGAGAAAATTCTGGTAGTGCCGTCCGAAGTCGGAATCGCCCAAAAGCAGCTCGACGGCGCGATTGTCCACCTGCGCGACCACCCGGATGTTTCCCGTATCGCGGGCGTCGATTTCGGAAACGTCCTTAGCCAGATAACCCAAGTCCGTTTCGACGCGCACAAAGGTGCGCACGCGATCGCGCCGCTCTTCCGGCGTGTCCTGCGGGCCGACGCCGCTCAGCACGGGAAATGAAAACTGCGATTGGGTTGGCTGTTCGAGGAGCACGCCTTGCGAATCGATGAGCAGCACGCCGGGGTGGAGCAGCACAAACGCTACCGGCTTCCTCTCGCGAATCCGTACCGCCAGGCGGTCGGGCCAGATCCGGGAAACCGAAGCGTCTTCCACCCAATCGATCTCGAGCAGACGGCGGCGGCGGTCTTCGAGAGGGATGGCAAAGACACTGTGATCGAAATCCCCGGCAAACACGCGCAGAATTTTGCCGCGCGACACATATTTCTGGCCTTCGATCTGCAGCGCGTCCGCGCGGTCCCGGGACAGGTTGAATTGCGGATCGGTGGTGACGAAGCGGCGGACTTTGAGCGTCGCCATGGCCGCCGAGGCCGTGACCAAGCCAAGCGCGATCAGGATGACCGCGACCCGCCAATTGACGCGCTTCGCTTTTGCCTCTTTCGCCATGTCAGTCGCCGCCCCCCGCCCGCAGGCGCGCCAACACTTTCTCGCCGGCCTGCCAGACACTGCCGGCGCCGAGCGTGACCACTACGTCCCCTTCTTCGGCGGAATGAAGCAGGGCATCGACTCCGCGATCGATGGTGCCGACGTGCTCGACGCGGCGATGGCCAAACTGGCGGATGCGTTCCACCAGCGCCTCGGCGGTGGCCCCGGGGATGGGTTTTTCCGAAGCCGCGTAGACGTCCATTACAAAGAGGCTGTCGGCCTGGTGAAAGGCGCGCGCAAATTCATCCATGAGGTGGAAGGTGCGCGTATAGCGGTGCGGCTGAAACAGGACGTGAATGTGGCGGAACCCGCAAACGCGTGCGGCATCCAACGTGGCTCGAATTTCGGTCGGATGGTGGCCGTAATCGTCGATGACCGTGATCCCGCGCTCTTTGCCGCGCACCTGAAAACGGCGATCCACGCCGTTGAAAGTAGCCAGAGCCTCGCGGATCGTATCCGGCTTCACTTCGAGCTCCAGAGCCACCGCGACGGCCGCCATCGCATTCAGGACGTTATGCCGGCCCGGCACGCCGAGATGAAACCGGCCCAGATCGGCAGTGCGGTAGCGCAATTGAAAATCACTGGCGAACGAGCCGCAGGAAATGCCGGTGGCTTCCATTTCGGCCTGCGCGGCG
The DNA here is from genome assembly GCA_964554945.1 of uncultured Solibacteraceae bacterium. Classification (GTDB taxonomy): domain Bacteria; phylum Acidobacteriota; class Terriglobia; order Bryobacterales; family Bryobacteraceae; genus PSRJ01. The sequence goes on from CAZKQQ010000019.1 coordinate 47,878, forward strand.
GTTCCGTAGGTAATGGTGCGGCGCTTGATGGCCGGCAGGATGCCCTGCACGTTCGCATCGTCGAGGCAAACGATCACCGCGCCATAAAACGGCACTTTATTGACGAATTCGATGAAGGCTTCCCGGATGGCGTCCAAGGAAGGGTAGTGGTCCAGGTGTTCACGATCGATGTTGGTCACCACCGCGATGATAGGCGCCAGCTTGAGGAACGATCCATCACTTTCGTCCGATTCCACAACCAGAAAATCGCTGCGCCCCACGCGCGCATTGGAGCCCCCCATGGTTCCGACGCGGCCGCCGACGACGACCGTAGGGTCGAGGCCCGCAAAGTTGAGGATCGTTGCGGCCATGCTCGTGGTGGTGGTTTTGCCATGGCTGCCGGCGACCGCGATGCCGTATTTCAAGCGCATCAGCTCGGCAAGAAGCTCCCCGCGCGGGATGACAGGAATCTGAAGCCGCCGCGCCTCCTGCACTTCCGGATTCTGTTCGTCCACGGCGGAGCTGACCACCAGCGCGCGCGCCCCGGAGACATTCGCCGCGGTGTGGCCTTCGTGGATGTGGGCACCCATTGACGCCAGCCGCTCGGTGATCGGCGACAGGCGCAGGTCCGATCCGCTGATCTCGTACCCAAGGTTCAGCAACACCTCGGCGATACCGCTCATGCCGATGCCGCCAATGCCGGTGAAGTGAAAGTGTTGGGTACGGAAAAACATTTCCTTATCGTATTGTTTCGGCTAATCGCTCTGCTGTCAATTGAAATCGCGCGATACTTCTTCGAGAATGTCGGCGGCACGTGAAGCAGCGCCCGGCCGCGCAAATTTTCGGGCCTCCGCGCCCATTCGCTCCAAGGCTCCGGGTTCTGCGGCCAGAGTTGCTATTGAAGACATGAACGTCTCACCGGTCAATTCCGCATCCCGTATCAGGCGGGCCGCGCCGCCGCGCTCGAGCGCTTCCGCGTTGCGGGTCTGGTGGTCGTCGGCGGCAAAGGGAAAGGGGACCAGGATCGATGGCTTTCCCGCCGCCGCCAGTTCGGATACCGCGCCGGCGCCGGAACGGCAGACCACGAGGTCCGCGTCGCGAAATGCAGCCGGCATGTTCTGAATGAACGGCACCACTTCGCCGTCCAGACCCGATTCGGCAAAGGCCGCGCGCAATTCATCATGCCCGGACAGCCCGGACTGATGCACAATCCGGACCGGGAATCCCGCCTTTCGGAACAACGGCCAGCATTGCCGGCCAACTGAGTTGAGTGTGCGCGACCCCTGGCTGCCTCCCGTGACCAGGATATTCAGGACTGGCCCTCGCGGTTTTGGCGGAATGGCAAAGAATTCATCGCGGACCGGAAGCCCGGTCAGCTCCGAGCGTCCCCTCGGAAAATGGCCGGCAGTCTCCGGAAACGAGATCAAAGCGCGCGATACCCAATGGCCGATGACCCGGTTAGTGAAACCAGGGACGGCGTTCGGCTCCATTACCACCACCGGCACGCGCCGCAGCAGCGCCGCCATGACAGGAGGGCCGGCAACATAGCCGCCCATACTAAAGACAGCCGAGGTTTTCCGTAGGAACTGACCGCACCCCAGTGTCGTAATGGGGAGCTGAGTGAGAGTGTTCACTTTTCGGCGCAGGCTGACCCGGTTCAACGCGCCGACCTCGATGCGTTTCAATTCGAACCCTTCTGTAGGGACGAGCCTGGCTTCCAGCCCGCGATCGGTCCCTACAAAGAATGCCGAATGACCCCGCTTGCGCAGTTCCCGAGCAACGGCCAACGCCGGAATCACGTGCCCACCGGTGCCCCCGCCGGCCATGAGGAAGTTCTTAGGCATGGCGGGGCGGACCCCCTGGTCCGCGGCCGACGCCCTCGTCGGCCTGGAGCGCGGTGTCGGAAAAATGGGTCAGTGGGCCGGCAGCCGACCAGGGAGTCCGCCTCACTTTACCCGGCATGCTCCGACACATTCATGAGAATTCCGAGCGACGCCAGGGTACTCAGGAGAGAACTGCCGCCCGCGCTGATCATTGGCAGCGGGATACCCTTGGTGGGCATCATGCCGAGCACCACGCACATATTGATCAGGCCCTGCACAACAATCACTACGGTGACGCCGAGCGCCAGATATCGCCCGAAATCATCGCGCACCAGTACTGTGGCCCTCAATCCGCGCCAGAACAACACCAGGAAGCCGAGCAGCAGGCCGACGGAACCAACCAGCCCCAGTTCCTCCCCGGCCACCGCGTAGATGAAATCAGTGTGGGCTTCGGGCAAATAGAGCAGCTTCTGCTTGCCGTTCATCAGGCCAAGGCCGACAGGTCCGCCCGCGCCAACGGCAATTTTCGATTGTTCGAGCTGATAATTGGTGTCGCGGGTGGCGAGCGATTTCTCCAGGCGGGACTTGACCCGGCCATTGGGGTCGAATCTCGTCACGATCTTGAAATCGGGATCGAAGAACTTGACCACACGCGCCAGCCGGTACGGTTCGGCCACTACAAACAACACCACGCCCACAGCAGCTACAGCGCCGGCGATGGCGCAGTACCGGGGTTCGAGGCCGGCAACAAAAAAGACGACGGCGGCGGTAAGGCCCAACACCACGGCTGTACCAAGATCGGCAATGACTACCGCCAGAATGACAAGCCCGACAGCGAGCGAGGCCGGCACCAGGGTATAACGCCGATTGTTGATCGCTCGCGCCCGCCAGGTCACGAAGAAGGCCAGAAAGATCACCAGCGCCGGTTTGGCTAATTCGGATGGCTGCAGGCTCATAGGTCCCAGGTGCAGCCAGCGGTGATGCCCGTCCGCCACGTAGACGACGGCGAGCAGCAGCAGCGCTACACCGATCGCGCAGAAGGCGACCGCCGGGTTTTGAAACTTGCGATATGACGTCCGTTTCAACAACATCATCACGCAAACCGACACTACTGCCCAGGCGGCCTGGCGGATCACCACGTGCCAAGCGGAACCGTAGCGAAGCTGGGCCATGATGGACGAAGCGCTATATAAGATGACGAGGCCAAACGAAACCATCGCCAGCACGGTCGAGAACAGAATCCAGTCGGTTTTGAGTCTTTGCGCCATTTCACTCTTTCGGTTGCAGTTGATTGACGATTTGCTTGAAAACGTCGCCCCGGTGCTCGTAGCTGCGGAACTGATCGAAGCTGGCGCAGGCGGGCGCCAGCAGAACCGTGTCGCCGGTTTTCGCATGTGAGAATGCGTGGGCCACTGCCTGGTCGAGGGTATTGGCATGCACCAAGGGAACCGCTCCCTGGATCTGCTCGGCGATCTTTCCCGAGGCGGCGCCAATCAGCAGCGCAGCACGCGCCTTGGCGCCCAGCGGGCTCCGCAACTGCGAGTAATCCAGGCCCTTGTCCTTGCCGCCCAGGATCAGCCAGACCCCTCCGGAAAACGCGTCAAGCGCCTTCATGGTGGCATCCACGCTGGTTGCCTTCGAATCGTTGTAGAAATCGACTCCGTTGAGCTTCCGCACGAACTCCAACCGATGCTCGACCGCGCGGAACGTGCGTATGGCGCCAGCGATATCGTTGCGTTGGACGCCCGCCCGAGCGGCGGCAATCGAAGCCGCCAGCACGTTTTCGACGTTGTGGCGGCCGCGGATCGGAATCTCGCCCGCGAGGATGAGTAACTCTCCATCCAGCATCAGCTTGTCTTCGCAAAGGGTCGCTCCCGGGGCGACCGGGCTTCGGCTACTGAACCACTGCACGGCCGCCTTGGTGTGCTTCGAATAGCCAACGCAGACCGGATCATCGGCATTGAGAATCGCGAAATCGCCGGGGCCCATGTTCTCGAACAGCCGGCCTTTGGCCCCGGCGTAATTTTCGAATGTGTGATGGCGGTCCAGATGGTTCTGTGTCACGTTGAGAGCGAGGCCGA
>CAZKQQ010000020.1:0-47213 GCA_964554945.1 uncultured Solibacteraceae bacterium
GCAGCCGCGGATGCGCGTTCGGCGACTTCGACAACGATGGTGATGTCGATATGGTGATCGTCAATATGAACGAGCCCCCATCTTTGTTACGGAATGACGTGAGCGGCGGCGGCAATTGGATGAAGATCAAGCTGACCGGAACCGTATCGAACCGAAGCGCCATCGGAGCCCGAGTCACTGCTACCTACGGTTCGCACAAACAAAGCCAGGAAGTTCTTAGCCAGTCGAGTTTTTACTCGGCCAACGATCTGCGGCTTCACTTTGGATTGGGCAGCGCACAGACCGTCGATTTGGAGGTCAGATGGCCGAACGGAGGTCGTGAATCATATCGTGCGCTCAAACCAAACCGAATTATCGAGATTGTTGAGCGCCGGGGAATAAAGGGCTAGACCCGCAAAGAAAGTGGAAAAGATGGCGGTGAGGGTGGGATTCGAACCCACGGAACCCGTGAAGGTTCAACGGTTTTCGAGACCGCCCGATTCAACCGCTCTCGCACCTCACCGCGTCTCGAATTGCAAAGATCCTTCTCATTCTAGCAAAACCTGCGATCCTTACCCCACTTCCGCTTGCCGTGAAGCTTGCCAGCTGTGGTATTGTCGCCCTAGAGAGTCATTGTCTTTTATAAACGGACGAGGCGCATACGACTGGCTGACCGGAACGTAGTCCCGATAGCCCTCTGCTTCGCGCTCGCCGCCTCTTTGACCGGCGCGACTTGCGCCCGGCGGACACCCCCTCGACTCCTTTCGGTCGCCGCGGCGGCAGATCTCCGTTTCGTCCTCGATGAGTTATCCCGTGAATTTCGCGCCGCCTATCCCGCAATCGATCTGCGCGTCGCCTATGGCTCCTCCGGAAATTTATTCGCGCAGATCCGCAATCAGGCTCCCTTCGACGTGTTCCTCTCGGCCGACGTCGATTACCCGCGTCAGCTTTCGCAGCTAGCCATCGGCGCGAAGAACTCGGTCTTTCTCTACGCGGTCGGCCACATCGCCGTTTGGGTTCCCGCCGCATCGACCCTCGATCCCGCCACCGCTCTCCAGGCCGCCCCCCTCCGCCATCTCGCCATCGCCAATCCCCAACATGCGCCCTACGGCCGGGCCGCCGAAGCCGCCTTGCGCTCATTAGGCGTTTACGATCGGATTAAGAACAAGCTCGTGCTTGGTGAGAATGTCGCCCAGACACTCGAATTTGCCCAGAGCGGCGCCGCCGACGCCGCTATCATCGCTCTATCCCTGGCCCTGGCGCCACCCGTCCGCGGGCAAGGCCGCTATTGGGAGGTGCCTTTGGATGCGTATCCGAAACTCGAACAGGCTGGTGTTATCGTGAAAGACTCGATGGCCGCCCGGGAATTTCGTGCCTGGATCCTCTCGCCGGCCGGTGCGCGCATACTGAAGTCTTACGGATTTTCTTCCCCGGGTAACTGACATGGATTGGCAGGCGATTTGGCTGAGTCTTCGACTGGCAACCCTCACCGCCGCGATCCTCCTTTTGATCGGCATGCCTCTCGCTTACTGGCTCACCTGGTCGCCGCGCAGGTGGAAATTTCTGGTGGAAGCCGCCGTGGCGCTGCCGCTGGTGCTGCCGCCGACGGTGCTCGGCTTCTATGTGCTCCTGGCGATCAGCCCCCGCAGTCCCGTCGGCGCTCTCTACCGAACGCTCACCGGCGGCGGCATGCTCCCCTTCTCCTTCGCGGGACTCCTCGTCGCGTCCATCCTCTATAGCCTTCCTTTTACGGTTCAGCCCATGACCACCGCCTTTGCGTCCGTCGATCGCAAGCTGGTCGAAGCCGCCTGGTGCCTCGGCGCGTCCCGTCTCTCCACATTCCGGCGGATTGTCGTACCTCTTTCCATCCCCGGCATTGTCACCGGTGTCATCCTGAGCTTCGCCCACACCCTCGGCGAATTCGGAGTAGTTTTGATGGTCGGCGGCAATATCGCCGGAACCACCCGCACGGTTTCGATCTCCATCTACGATCAGGTGCAGGCCCTCGACTATCGCGCCGCTACCGAAACATCGCTCCTCCTTCTCGCGGTGTCATTCACCGTACTGGCAGTGACCTATGCGCTTCAGCGGCGCGTTTGGGCGGTATGGCCAGTCAACTGACCTGCGCGTCCCGGAAGCGACTCGCTTCCGGATTCATGCTCGATGCCCAATTGCGAATCCCGCTCGATCAGGCGCGCGTTACCGTCTTATTCGGTCCCTCCGGCTCCGGGAAGACGACACTCTTGCGGTTGCTGGCCGGCTTGGAACGTCCCGATCAAGGCATCATCCAATTTGGCGATCGGACGTGGTTTGATTCGGCGGCAGGTCTGTCTTTGGCTCCCCAACAGCGGCGCGCCGGCTTCCTCTTCCAGGACTACGCTTTATTTCCGCATCTCACCGTCGAACGGAACGTCGCCTTCGCCGCGCGACATCCCGGGAAAGCCGCCGATTGGCTCGCGCGCTTCGGCCTCACTCAACTAGCTACCCGCCTGCCCAGAACCATTTCGGGCGGTGAACAGCAGCGCGTCGCATTGGCGCGTGCGCTGGCAGCCGAACCCGCCCTGCTGCTGCTCGATGAGCCGCTCTCCGCGCTCGATGCCGCCACGCGTACGCGTCTCCGCCATGAACTCCGCCGCACGCTCGTCGCTAGCAGCATTCCCAGCATCATCGTCACTCACGATCGCGTGGAGGCCCTCGCCCTCGGCGATTGGATTGCGGTTTTGATCGACGGCCATATCCGCCAGTTTGGCCCGCTGGAAGAAGTCTTTCGTCATCCCGTCGATGTCCACGTCGCCGCGTCCGTTGGCATCGAAAATGTCATTCCCGGCGAAGTAGTGGCGCGCGAGTCCGGTCTCGCCATCATCCAGGTGGGTGCCACGCATATGGAATCGGTCGATACCGGCGAAACCGGCCCCGTCTTCGCCTGTGTCCGTGCGGAAGAAGTCACGCTCGCCGCAGGAGCTTCTGCCGCATCGAGCGCCCGCAATCGCCTGGCCGGGCAAATTCGCGCCATCCTCCTCGAAGGCGCTGTCGCGCGCGTGGAATTGGACTGCGGATTCCCCGTAGTCGCGCTCGTAACCGCCCAATCAGCCCGCGACCTTCACTTACGTCCCGGCGATCCGGTTTCCGCCGTAATCAAAGCCACGTCCATTCATCTCCTCTCGCGTTAATCGATTGCATCAAGCTCCCCTCAGTCACAATGGAATCATGCCCGATCGAATCGAACGCGACAGCATGGGCGAGATGCGCGTCCCCGAGTCTGCTCTGTACGGCGCCCAGACCGCACGCGCCCTCCAAAATTTTCCCATCAGCGGCAACCGCTTCCCCCGCTCCTTCATCCGCGCGCTCGGACTGATTAAGGCCGCCGCGGCCAAGGTCAACAGACTACCCGCCGTCGAATCCGCAGCCGAGCAGGTAATCGAAGGCCGTCACGACGCCCAATTCCCCGTCGACATTTTCCAGACGGGCAGCGGCACCTCCACCAACATGAATGCCAACGAGGTCATTGCACACCTCGCCCGCGCTCACCCCAATGATGACGTCAACCGCGGCCAATCCAGCAATGACGCCATTCCTTCCGCCATTCATATCGCCGCCGCCGAAGCCGTCACCGCCCGCTTGCTGCCCGCCATGCGGCAACTGCACGCGTCGTTGGCCCACAAAGCTGCCGCCTTCCAGGACATCATCAAGATCGGCCGCACCCACTTGCAAGACGCCGTGCCCATTCGCATGGGCCAGGAATTCAGCGGTTACGCCCACCAGATCGAGGCCGCCGTCAGCCGGATCGAGGCCGCCCTTCCCGGAATCTACGAACTCCCTCTCGGCGGCACCGCTGTCGGCACCGGCCTCAATGCGCCTCCCGGATTCGCGCGCGACGTCATCGCGGAGATCGGCCGCCGCACCGGGCTCCCGTTCGTGGAAGCGCCCAATCATTTCGAAGCGCAAGCTGCCCGTGACGCCATCTGTTTTCTAAGCGGCGCGCTCCGCGCCTACTCCGTCGCTCTCACCAAAATCGCCAACGACATCCGCTGGCTCGGTTCCGGTCCTCGCTGCGGCCTCGGCGAATTGAAACTTCCCGCCGTCCAGCCCGGCTCCAGCATCATGCCCGGCAAAGTCAATCCCGTAATCGCCGAAAGCCTACTCATGGTTTGCGCACAGGTGATCGGTCACGACGCCGCCATCGCCTGGTGCGCCGCGGCCGGCAATTTCGAACTGAATGTCATGATGCCTGTAATGGCTTACGATCTGCTCGATTCCATCGAGTTGCTCGCCTCCGGAAGCCGCAATTTTGCCGAAAAGCTGGTTGATGGTCTCGAAGCCGATCGCCCCCGCGCCGAAGGCTTCGTCGAGCAGTCCCTCGCCATGGCCACTCCGCTCGCCCCCGAAATCGGCTACGACAAAGCAGCGGCCTTGGCGAAGGAAGCCTTCGCTTCCGGCCGCACCATCCGCGAAGTCGCGCGCGAAAAATCGGGCATCCCGCCGGACCGCCTCGATCACCTCCTCGATCCCCTCTCGCAAGTGGGTTAACGTGGAGAAAGCATGAATTACTACCAGCAGCATCAGTCCAAATTCGTGGAGGGCCTGTCCACTTTTCTCCGCATTCCGAGCATCAGCACGCTCTCGGAGCACAAGCCTGATATCCAGCGCGCCGCTGAATTCGTTCGTGACGAACTGCGCGCCGCCGGCATGACCGTCGCCGAACTCATTCAAGGTGATGGCAATCCGCTGGTTTACGCGGAATGGACCGGCGCCCCCGGCAAGCCCACTATTCTCTTCTATGGACACTACGACGTGCAGCCTCCCGATCCCCTCGATGAATGGAAGTCGCCGCCCTTCGAGCCCCAGATTCGCGGGAACGACATCTTCGCCCGCGGATCCGCCGACGACAAGGGCCAGGTCTATATCCAGATCAAAGCCGTCGAAGGTCTTCTAAAAACCACCGGCAAGCTGCCGGTCAATGTGAAGTTTCTGATCGAAGGTGAAGAAGAGTGCGGCGGCGAGCACATCGAAGCGTACGTGAAAACCAAGCCGCCCCGCCTGAAGTCCGATGCGGCCGTAGTCTGCGATACCGAGATGTTCGCGCCCGACCTGCCCACGATCTGCGTCGGCCTCCGCGGCATCGTTTATGGTGAACTCTTCGTTGAAGGGGCGAACCACGACCTCCACTCCGGGATGTATGGCGGCGCCGCACCCAACCCCATCCAAGCGATTGCCGAAATCCTCTGTGCCCTGAAAGATCGCGATGGCCGCATTAAAATTCCGGGTTTCTCCGCCCGTGTTGCATCGCCCAGCCCCATAGAGCGCGAGGCCTGGTCGCGCTTGCCTTTTAACGAGAAAGATTTCACTGAAAAGGAAATGGGAGCGCGCGAACTAGTCGGCGAGCCCGGCGTGCCGTTGTTCGAGCGCTTGTGGGCCCGTCCCACCCTCGAAGTGCACGGTATTCGCGGAGGATTCACCGGCGAAGGCGCCAAGACCGTAATCCCCGCTCGCGCCGTCGCCAAGATCAGCGTGCGCCTTGTCGCCGAACAGCGCACCGATGAAGCCGCCGATCAGCTCAAAACCGCCATTAAAGCGGTCTGTCCGAAAGGTGTCACCGCCGAGTTCAAGGTGCTGCACGCCGGAGCGCCTTCGCTCACTAACCCGGACAACCCCTTCATCCATGCCGCCGCCGAAGCCATGAAGCAGGTCTTCGGTAAAGAGACGGTCTATATCCGCTCCGGAGGCTCGATTCCCATCGTCGGTGTGTTCGACAAGTACTTAGGCATTCCAAGCGTCATGATGGGCTTCGGCCTGCCCGATGACAACCTGCATGCCCCCAACGAGAAATTCCACCTGCCGAATTTCTTCCGGGGAATCGAATCAGTGGCGCGCTACCTGGAGATCCTGGGTGGCTGATCAGCGCCAGTGGCCGTCGTGGAAGCGGTACTCGCGGCGGCCGCGCTCGTGACGTTCTTCCCAGTTTCCCGGCTCCCACCTCGCGTGCGCACGCGGAGGCCGTCTCCAACGCCCGGGCGCCCACTCCCAGCGCTCACCTCGCCGAGCCCAATATCCATCCGTCCAAACATATCCAGGGCCCGGCGCCACCCCGATTACTCCGTACCGCGGCGGGGGCGGTCCGTAGCCCACTGCCACATATCCACGGTTATATCCGTACCCCCCGCACGCGCTCAAAAGGACGCCGGCCGCCAATACCGCGCTGAGCAAAATTGTTCGTCCCATACTTATTGGACCGCACCAGCCGTCCTTCGCGTTGCAGTGCTGAGACTCACAGAACCTCGCGTAAGCCAGCGCGCTGTGTTGCTCATTACTGCTGCCGCTCTGTTACCGTCACCGGCGCGCTCAACCGGAAGCTGATCTTCGTTTCTGAGGGCAGCGTCGCCGCCTTGCCGCGCGTCAGTAGCACATCGCCTGCCCCGGCGCCGCCGCCGACGCCCGCACCGATTGCCGCGCCTTTCCCGCCGCCCGCGATAGCGCCGATAATCGCGCCGACCGCCGCGCCGGCGCCGATTTTCGCCGCGTCCGTCTTATGCGACCCCTCCGCCTTGCGTTCGAAGCTATCCGTCTGCACCGAAATCGTCTGTCCGTCCGACAGATGAACCCGCGTCAACTGCACCGCGATGGAGGCCACGCCAGAAACCTTCCCGCCCACATCTGTATTTGCCACGCGTCCTTCCACCCGCGCGCCGCGCTCCGCAATCACGAATCCGTCCACCACCAAAGGTTGATCGAGCGTACCGGTGAAAGTATCACCGGGATGATTCCGCTCCGTGGACAGACCGTCGATCAGGCGCACCGGAAACAACATTCCGGCGTTCAGCGTCACCTGGCGCGGAGGAGGAGGCGGCGGTGGTGCAGGCACGCTCTCCGGCTCGCGAGGCGCGGGTGGAGGAACTTCAGAAACCGGCGCCTGCGTTACCGGAGCCGGCGCGGTCTGCGGCGGCAGATTCTCCGCGAGGGGATTCGGTTCCCGCTCGACCGGTCTCGGCACCGGCCGCGGCTTCGAACGCGCTTGCGCTTTTTCCTTGAACGGCGCCGGCTTCGCAACCGGTTCAGGAGCAGAAAGCGGAGCGGGTTCCACCGCCGCTGGCGCTGGCGCGGCTACTGGGGTTTCCTGCGCTATAACCGGCGCGGGCCGAGCTGCAGGCTGCGGCCGCTCAACCACCTTCATCACAACTGCGCCGCCCACTGCGCCGGCGACTACCAACAGAGCAATCTGGAACGGCTTCATGCGTTTCCTTCCCTCAAACCTGACAGACGATAGCGCCCCCAGTTCCGTTTCCCTCATCCACCCGTTAAAATCAACTAATAACAGGGTTATATGGATCTCTTTCCACCCCATTTCGCGATCGGACCCGTGCGCATCGCGCCAGCCACCGTTCTCGCCCCCATGGCCGGCGTCACGGACACCGTTTTCCGCCGATTTATCCGTAACTTGGGCGGATGCGGACTGATCATGACCGAATTCACCAGTTCTCACGGCGTCCGAGCATCCATCGGCGCGCGGAAGCCGAGCAAAACGCTCAAGTATCTGGAGTTTGAGCCTGAAGAGCACCCGATCTCGGCCCAGTTGTTCGGTTCCGACCCAGCCGTCATGGCCGACGCCGCGCGCGTCTGCCAGGACCTTGGCTTCGACATCCTCGACATCAACTTAGTCTGCCCTGTGAATAAGGTGGTGAAGTGCAACGGCGGCTCCGGCCTGCTTCGCGATCTTCCTCTGGTCGAGCGCCTGCTCCGGGATGTGCGCGCGGCCATCACCATTCCCTTCACCTTGAAGTACCGCGCCGGCTGGAACGACTCCGAACTCGTCACCGTTCGCATGGCGCGCCTGGCCGAAGACTGCGGCCTTCAGGCTATTGCCCTGCACCCGCGCACTCGCGAGCAGGGCTACAGCGGCAAAGCCGATTGGACCCGCATCGCCGAAGTGAAGGCCGCGGTTAAAATTCCCGTGATCGGGAACGGCGACATCGTGACTCCCGAAGACGCCGTCCGGATGATCAAAGAAACCGGTTGCGATGCCGTCATGATCGGGCGCACGGCCTCATCAAATCCCTGGATCTTCCGCCAGATCCAGCAATATCTCGAAACCGGCCGCTACGATCAACCCACGCAGCGCGACCGTTATGAAATGATGCGCAATTATTACGCCATGCTGATGGAGCGCGACGAAAAGGACACCGTCGGGAAGATGAAGCAGTTCGCGACGTATTTCACGCACGGTGTGCGCAACGGCTCGCATTTGCGCGCCGAGATCTATCACCTGCACGACGCGGCGGCGATTCTGGAGCGCGTGGACGAGTTCTTCCAATCGGAGCCAGTCCTCGTCCAGTGAAGAAAGTTCATCTCATCACCGACGGCGCCTGCTTAGGCAATCCCGGCCCGGGGGGATGGGCCGCGATCTTGCGCTACAACGGCAACAAGAAGGAGTTGTGGGGCTGCGAGCCGCACACGACGAATAACCGCATGGAGCTGCGCGCCGCGATTGAAGGTCTCCGGGCGTTGAAAGAGGGATGCGAAGTCGAAGTAGTAACGGATTCCGAATACCTGAAGAACGGCATCACCACCTGGATCCACGCCTGGAAGCGCAAGGGCTGGATGACGGCCGCAAAGAAGCCGGTCGTAAATCAAGACCTCTGGAAATCCTTAGAGCAAGAAGTAGCCCGGCACAAGACGACGTGGGTGTGGACCAAGGGTCACGCCAGCCATGAAGACAACAATCGTTGCGACGAACTAGCGACGCGCGCCGCGCGAGAGCAAGACTGCGGGGCTGCGTAGGGGCGACGGCTGATCTTGCGCCGCCCCTTGTCTTCCGCGGATGCTCTAATGCGGATCGACGTGTCCCTTCCCGGACTGCTGGCCTTGCGGATGCGGCTTCGATTCGGCGATCGCGCTGTCTCCATCACCCGCCGACACGAATTGAATGAGGGAATCCACCAGGGAATGTGCCATTGGCGAACCCAGACCGGTCGTGGCATCCCACCCCGGGCCGGCACCGAAGCCCGGCACGCCAAACGCCGCGTTGTTACCGCTCGTCACGTCGAAGAACGAGACGGCATAGTGGCTTTTCGCTTGACCAATATGGTAGAGCGCCTTATTGATAAAGCCCAGGTCATATCCGGCTTTCTGGTCGGCAATCGCCAGGAGGCCTGCCCATTGCGGCGAACCCGCACTGGTGCCACCGAAGCCATAGAAGCCGGCCGGCAGACCGGGAATGTTCAGGTACGTCAGCAAACCGTGCCCGACTGCAGCACTGTATGACACGTCAGGTTCTCCTCGCGACTTGCCGCCAGGAATCGTTCCTTGCTGGTATGACGGCTCGTCATACAAAACGCTGAATCCCCCCCCAGTGGCGCCGAAGCCCTGGGCAGACTCGTTCCAGACGATCTCGCCCTCGTAGGTTCCAGGAAGCGGGTTCGCAGCGGGATTACAACCAAGCACTGTCAGGCAATACCGAGCGGCGTGCAACTCGGTGCCGCCTACTGCGGTAACCAGCGGATCCGTCGCGGGGCTGGAAGCTGCGAGCACGAGAGCGGAATTATCGCAGGTCGGTTGCCCCGAGCCCGAATCGCCCGACGATGCGAAAATCGTCATTCCCTTCCTCGTGGCGTTCGCAAACATCTGGTGCTCCTGCACCAGCAGACTCGGATCCACGCAGCTCTCATTCTCGCCGAAGCTCTGGGAAATGACGTCCCCCAGGTTGTGATTCACGGCGTACTCGGTCGCGCTCAGAATGTCGGCGTCCGCGTCCGACTTCGCCAGAACCAGCGTGATGTTGGCGCCGGGCGCAATCGCGTGCGCCCACAGAACGTCGAGCGAAATCTCCGCCGCCCATCCGGTCATGTTGGCATTCCCGGTCACAAACGCAGTCAGCCCGTCTGGTGCGACTTGTGTGAATGTGCCGAGACTCGGATCGGATGGACCTCCCAACCCATTCAAGCCGGGCAATCCGTAAAAGCTGTCCCACACATTGAGCTGTGTCACAATCTTCGGCGACTGGAACGCATCAACGATAACGATCGTCTTGCCTTTACCGGTGAGCCCAGCATGGATAAGAGTGTCAATCTGGAAGGCATGTCGTATCTGGTATGGGTCATAACACGTGTCCTCGTCTGGGGTCAGACCGATCACCTGGCACGTGAACAGCCCATAGCTCGGACCAGCCGCGCCGGCTGGAATTGCTTGTGGGCCGAGTTTAAGAAATGGCGAAACTAACGAGCCGCGACGCGCCTTGTGGCCCGCCATCGGAGTTACGCTGAGAAGCGCCGCGATGGCTGCGCAACTCGAGAAAAGTTTATAGGATTTCACGGTGCTCTCCTGGAAAATGAACCGTCACAGTACGGCGCTCTGGTCCCGGACCATTGGAAGATCATGCGCCCAGTCCGAACAGAAGTAAAGTACCATTCTTCGGATGTGAGTAACTGAATCGCGCGGTATGTTGGTCCGCAGCGTTGAGCCAATATCCTACGAATCGGACCCGGCTCGGCCCGGGGCAGCCACAGGCGTCCTTTGAAGGGTGCGTTCCACAAGGAAGAGTGAAACCGGCAGCGTTCTGCGGGACGGAATCCAGGAACTCTCTTACCTCTTGCCGGAATGCGCCCGCTCCTCGGCCTCGTCCAGCCAGCCACGCCGGAGATGTTCCGGCGGAACGTTGGAAAGATACGGCTTGATGTCGACAATCGGAGTCCCGTCAAGCATGTCGACTCCGCGCACGCGGAGCAACGGCCCCTCACGTCCAAGCAACTCGACGACTGTCAGCCCAATCGGGTTCGGACGGCGCGGCGACCGCGTCGCGAATACGCCGTGCGGCCGGCTGTCGCTCGGCGGCGTCCCCAGCAATGCGAATCCTTCCGACCGGTCAAATACCCAAAGCACGATCAGGTGAGAGAAACCCTCGATATCCGTGAGCCCGGCTTCCAGGTCCGCCCGGATCTCGAGCGCCCCCTCTGCTTCGTGCTGCGCCCCCAATCCCTTTGGCACGTCCGACGTATTCTGATGAGTGCTCCGCACATAGCCGATCGGCCGCATTTCGATCACTCCATCTTTTCCGTTCACGATTCCATCCTACCTCCCGGGCGATATCCTGCCTGGCATCACTTGACATTTCCGTAAGCCATGACTTACCGTAAGGTATGGCTGACCGATGGGAAATGCTCGGCGCGCTGTCCGATCCCACGCGCCAAACGGTCCTGACGCTGCTCCGCCGCCGCCCGTCCACCGTCGGCGATCTCGCCAGCCGCCTGCCCGTCAGCCGTCCCGCCGTGTCGCAGCACCTCCAGGTGCTCAAAGCCGCCGGCTTGGTCGAAGAGGAGCGGCGCGGCACCCGCCATTATTTCCGCCTCAATCCGAAGAGTTTCGCGGAGCTGCGCAGCCACATTGATTGCATGTGGCGCGACGCGCTGA
This sequence comes from uncultured Solibacteraceae bacterium, assembly GCA_964554945.1. Lineage (GTDB taxonomy): Bacteria > Acidobacteriota > Terriglobia > Bryobacterales > Bryobacteraceae > PSRJ01. The sequence goes on from CAZKQQ010000020.1 coordinate 11,377, forward strand.
CCGCGTTTTCCGATTTCGCCAACAAGGAGACTGCCGACAATGGAAAGCCAAAAGGAAAAACACGAGCCCGTTCAACAAAGCGTTCACGTTGATTGCCCGGTGGAAGACGCCTTCCGCCTGTTCACCGAATCGTTCGAGGCCTGGTGGCCCGGCGACGAGTCCGAGCGCGGCGCCGTCGAGGACGGGTCGGTCACAGCCTGGGACCCTCCCAACCGCATCGACTTTACGTGGTCCCGCCATTCCGAGCAGACTGTTCATGTGGAATTCCGGGTGGAAGCCGGCGGCACGCGCGTGACCCTGACTCATTTCGGATGGCAACATTCCGATGTGATGAGCTGCGCGTCGCGCTTCGGCCACTTTGTTTCCGAACAGGCGCTGGTTGCCGTCTAGGAGGGCACGCACATGATTCCCATGGTGGTCGAGCAGACCTCGCGCGGCGAACGCGCGTACGACATTTATTCCCGGCTCTTAAAAGAGAACATCGTCTTTATCGGCACCGCGATTGACGACAATGTCGCCAACCTGGTGGTCGCGCAGATTCTCTTTCTCGCGGCCGAAGACCCGGAAAAGGACATCCACCTCTACATCAATTCGCCCGGCGGTATCACCACCTCGGGCTTAGCCATTCTCGACACTATGAATTTTGTGCAGCCGAATATCGTCACTTACTGTGTCGGCCAAGCCGCGTCCATGGCGGCCGTTCTTTTAGCCGCGGGCACGAAGGGCAAACGCTTTGCCCTGCCCTATTCCCGCGTCCTCATCCACCAGCCGCACGCGCAGGGGCTCGGAGGACAGGCGGCCGACCTCGATATCCAGACCCGCGAGATTCTGCGCACGCGGGAAACCCTGAACCAGATTCTTGCCGAGGCCACCGGCCAGCCGCTAGAAAAGATCCAGCGCGATGTCGATCGCGACTACATTATGGACGCGCGGCAGGCTCTCGACTACGGCATGATCGATCGGGTGATCAGCCGGCGCGAACTACCCGGCGCGGCCCCGGTAAACGGCCACCATTTGAACGGATCGGGACGCTGATCAGGGAGCCGAAGGCGGCGGCACCCGCCGTTTGGTCGCTTGCTCGAACGCGTAAGCCAGCGCGAGCAAGCGGGGCTCGCTGCAAGCCATCCCGGTGAAGCTCACTCCGAATGGCGCGGCCTTCGCGTCAAATCCATCCGGAAATGCCGGTGTCGGCGCGTTCGGCACCATCCCGAACGGAACGATCACGGTGGGATACCCCGGCTTAGCGGCTAGCGCGGCTCCGTTCGGACCCGGAAAAAGCAGCGCATCCAGGTTGTTGGCGCGCATGGCTTCATCGATCCCGTGCGTGCCCGCCAGCTCGATATCTTTGGCACGGTCCACTTCATACCGTGCGCGATCGGCCTCGATATCCATCTCATCCGAGATGTCCAAATTCGATTGGCCATACCGGATCGCGCCTGCCTTGGTATGCGTGATGTTCCACTCCCGCAACTCGGTGAGGGTCTTCACCGGAGCTGATGGTCCAAGTGACGCAAGCCACTTATTGAAATCGCGCTTCATCCCATATTTCAGGACCACGGAGCAATCCGCGTCCTTGCCCTTGGCATCGTTCGCCCCCGAGCAGGTGTTCCACGACAGAATATTTTTCGCCGGGTCGGTGTTGAGCACGGAGGGAATGTCCGCCGGATCCACCAGAATGGCTCCCTGCCGCTTAAGGACCTCGATCGCGTCCGCCATCACCTGCGCCTGCGCCGGATTCAGCCCGCCCCGCGGTTCCTTAGCGCTCAGAACGGTAGCCTTGTCATAGAAAAACGCGCGCGGAATTCCGATTCGCGCCCCCTTAAGCGCATCGGCATTCAAGAATCGCGTATAGTCCCTGCCTGGCGGCGGGGCGCATTTCGTGGTGGCCGGATCATTCGGATCGGGCGCGGGGCTCTCGAGAACTCCAAACAGAATCGCGGCATCGCTCACCGTTTTCGCGAGAGGCCCGGCCGTATCCTGGTCCGCCGTGATGGGGATCACGCCATAGCGGCTGATTCTTCCGACCGTCGGCTTGATACCCACGAGCATGTTCTGATTCGAGGGGCTGAGGATCGACCCAGACGTTTCCGTGCCGATGTTGGCTGCCCAGAAGTTCGCCGCGGTTCCGATTCCAGAACTCGACCCTCCGGTCAGCAGCACCGGCCGGCCATCGCCCGTGCCGTCGCGCGGATCGCGGCGCGGATCGTACGGGTTGTAACCGTATCCGCCGATCGCGTTGTAATTCGCCGGCATGGGGGTCGGCCCGCCCGCCACCCAATTCGCGAGTTCGGTAAGACCGGTTTTGGCAATGATGATCGCGCCGGCGTCACGCAAATTCTTCACCAGGGTCGCCTCGTAGGGAGGTCTGAAGCCGTCGAAAACCAGGGCGCCGCCGGTCGTCGGCAGGTCGGTGGTGTGGATGTTGTCCTTGAGCGCGATGGGAATTCCGTGGAGCGACCCGCGCACCTGCCCCTGTGCGCGCTCGCGGTCGCGTGCATCGGCTTCCTCGAGCGCTCGCGGATTCACCGTCAGCGCGGCATGCAGCTTGTCCTCGTAGGTCGCAATCCGCGTCAGGTACTGCGTCACCAGTTCGCGCGAGGTCACATGGTGCTGCTCCAACGCCGTGCGCATGTCCGCGATGCCGGCCTCCACTACGGTAAAAGGGGCCGGCCTCTTCTGTCCCGCCGCAGCGCAAATTAGCGAAAGCGCCAGCAAGAATCGATAGTTCATCCCGACTTGCCTCCAATCGATGGCGGGAACGTAGGCTGCCGCCGCACCTTACTCGTTTGCTCAAAAGCGTAGGCTAGCTTGAGCAGGACGGGCTCGCTCCACGCCGGCCCAAAAAACGAAATCCCGACCGGCAGGCCCTGGACAAATCCGGCGGGAACCGTGATGTGCGGATAGCCTGCAACCGCGGGCGGCGTGGTGCAGCCCGGCCAATTCGGATCTCCGAGCACCAGATCGTTCAGCGGCGCGGGTCCAGCGGTGGGAGCCACAATCGCGTCCAGTTTGTACTTTTGGATTACGCCATCGATCCCCTCTGCCTGCGACAACTTCACGCAGCGGGCGCGGGCGTCGAGATAAGCTTTCTCGGTCAGCGGCCCTTTCGCCTGCGCCCGCTCAAACAGCTCCTGCTGGAAGTAGGGCATCTCCTCGGCACCGTGCTGCCGATTGAACGCAATCAGATCCCCGAGCGAATGCACGCGGAGTCCCGGCCGCTGCGCCAGATACGCGTTCAGATCTGTCTTGAATTCGTACAGCAGGACCTCCTGTTCGTCATCATCATATTTGCCGTGCGAGGGAAGATTGGCAGGATCGACCAACTCGGCGCCCTGCCGTTTCATCTCCGCGAGGCAGTCTTCCATCACGCGGTCCATCGCGGCATTGGCGCCGAAATACTTTCGTTCAACGCCGAGCCGCGCGCGCTCCAAGCCGTGCGGATCGAGATACTTCGTGTAATCCGCTCCAGGTTTGCCGGTCATGGCGCCCAGAAGGACGGCTGAGTCGCGCACGGTGCGGGCCATGGGGCCGGCCGTATCCTGGCTGTGGGCGATCGGTATGATGCCCGCGCCGCTCACCAGCCCGAGTGTCGGCTTAATGCCAACGATGCCGTTGACCGAGGCCGGCGCGGTCACGGAGCCATCGGTTTCCGTTCCCACAGCAATCGCGCAGAAATTTGCCGCGACCGCCGCCGCGGACCCTGAACTCGATCCGCAGGCATTGCGATCGAGCGCATACGGATTGTGCGTCAGGCCGCCGCGCCCACTCCAGCCACTGATGGAATGCGATGACCGGAAATTGGCCCATTCGCTCAGATTCGTCTTGCCCAGGATCACCGCACCCGAGGCACGTAACCGCTCCACCACGAAGGCATCGCGTTTGGGCGCCGGACCAATCAACGCCAGCGAGCCGGCAGTGGTGTTCATGCGGTCGGACGTATCGAGATTGTCCTTGATCAAAACGGGCACGCCGTGCAGGGTCCCGCGTACCCGACCGGCGCGCCGCTCCCGGTCGAGCGCGTCCGCAATTTTCAGAACGTCGGGATTGACCTCGATGACGGCGTTGACCTTCGGCCCCTTCTTATCGAGGGAATCGATACGCGCCAGATACCACTCGGCCAGGCTACGGGCAGTAAGCCGCCCTTCGCGGATTCCCCGTTCGAGATCGGTAAGCGTGGCTTCTTCGAGGCGCAGGGCTTCGGCCTTGACCGCTCGCACAGCCGGCAATGCCAAGAACGCGTCGCGAAGAAGCCGCCGGCGGTCCATGAACCAGATTATAGGAGTTTCCAAAAGCGCACGACGACTCTTTCCGGATAGCGCTCCGCCGATGCGACGAAAATCGCCTCCGTCAGCCATTGATAGCCTGCCGCGCCCGTTTCGAATTGCGCTACCGTGCGGAAATAATACGAGCCGGGATCGACCACCTCGCCCGCATTGAGGCGCGCCAGCACCGCCGGCGACCCCCTTCGCATGCCCTGATTCGAAACGTAAATCAGGGCGCCGTCTTCCGTTTCGAGCGTGTAACGCGCATCCAGTTCGGCCGTGCCATCGGCGCGCAGAATCTGCCAGTCAGCGCCACCCGGCAGGATGCGCCCGCGAATCGCAGGTCCTTCGAAGCGGCCTCCGAGCACGGGAATAATCCGGCGGCGGCCGTGCGGAGTCACGCCCAAGTCTTGCGGCTTACCGATTTCCGCGATGGCTTCGAACGCAAACTCCAGTTCAGGCAACGCCGGCACTACTTGCCATCCACCGTGAAGGCCAGAAGCACGTTGCCGGGCATGCCGCCCGCGCTGACATAGCCCGAATTGGCGAACAGCATGCCGTCGGCGATGGCGGGGCCCGGGCCATCGATTGACCCGCCGCGGGCCTCCACGCCGTTCACGGTTTTGTACTCGCGAACCGTATCGAAGTCCCAGATGACTTTGCCGTCTGTGGTGGAATACGCGCGCAGGTGCCCGTCCACTGCTCCCGAGAACGCCGCGCCGGGAATCGCGCTGACCGCGGCCGATTGGGCGGGGCTGCAGCGCTTTCGCTCCCCGCAGGAAAATGGCGGCGTGTACCAGACCTTCTCGCCAGTCGTGAGCTTCAGGGCATACATGCCGCCGCCCTGGTTGGGATCGGCGTCGGTGAGCGTGCTGAAGGTCAGCATGACGCGTTTGATATCGGAGACGGCGACATAAATATTCTGCGAGTCAACGGCCGAGCCCCACTGCACACCGCCCATGGTGCCGCCCTTGCCGACGCGGACCTGCCATAACACCTCGCCTTGCTGATCGGGATCGATGGCGTGAACGATGCCTGATTTCTGCCCGGCGACCAGCGCGCGTTTGCCATTCGGCAGGGTCACCAGAATCGGCGACGCCCCGAAATCGAAATCGGGACCGTTGATGGGACAATTGGTTTTGTCCGGCAGGCGGCAAGCCGCGGTGTAGGCGTCATCCGCGGTCATCTGGCGCGTCCACAAAACTTTCCCGGTGTCCAGGTCGAGAGCCATGAAGGCGTCGCTGGTGCGCGTAGCGGGCTCAGAATAATTGTCGCCGGTGGTGACATACACCGCCTTGCGGAGCGGATCGATGACGGGAGTGCTCCAGATGGGCGCACCCGAAGGGCCCCACATCTGCACACCCTTCGCATTCTTCTTGGTGCGCTTGGGCTCATCGATGGTATACGTCTTCCAAACTTGTTTGCCGGTGGCGGCATCGAGAGCGACCACGCTGCCGCGGAACCGGCAGCATTCGTAGGTGGGATCGGCGCCGGCGGCTTCTTCGCCGGACTTCACGCCGAAAATCACGAGGTGGCCGTTATAAATCTGCGGTGAACTGGTGATGCCGGCAAGCGGGAAGTCATCCACCTTGGTTTTCCAAAGCAGCTTCCCGGAGAGGGCGTCGACCGCATACATGGTGGCGCGCGCGTCCCCGAAATAGGCGACATAAGCATTCCCGATATGATGGAGCGCGACCGCGCCGCGCACCGTCGATCCCGTCTCGAAATACCAGTAGATACATCCTTTAGCGGAGCTGAGGGAATACACGGTGCCGCCGGCACTGCCGACATAGAGCCGTCCACCAACGACGGTTGGATGAGCGTTGGCACTTTGATCGCCGGGGAAGCCGAAGGCCCATTTCACTTTCAGTTTCGGGACGTCGGCTGGGGTCAATCCGGCCCGGGAGGCATCCTGGAAGCGCGTATTGGACGTGTTCCCGCCCCAACCCAGCCAGCCCGGCGCGTCGGAAAAACCACTCCCCGGATCGGCGCACATCGCCTGCGGCGACGGCTTGCTTTCCAGCACCCCGGTGAGCGCCTTGCCGCTGACGAACTCGGCGATCGCGCGCCGCTCGAGCGCGGTCCGGCGGCTGGCCATGGAAATCATCGGTCCGGTTTCCATGGCCGCCAGGACACGGTCGGCGGACATCGCTTTCAAAGCATCGCGGCTGGGAGCGCGGTCCATCCCGCCGTCGTGACATGTCGCGCAGTTCTGTTTGTAGAGAGTCGCGCCATCCTGCGCGGCGGCGATACCGATTGACACCGCCAGTACTGCGAATAAAGTACGCATCTTCGGCAAAGGATATCACGGCGCTCGGCGCCCGTACCTTCCAGTTAACCGACCTTCCGCGCGATCGACTTAGCCTGTAAGAACAGGAGCAAATAGTCGGGGCCTCCGGCTTTGGAGTCGGTGCCGGACATGTTGAAACCGCCGAATGGGTGCGCGCCTACCATCGCACCGGTGCATTTGCGGTTGAAATATAAATTGCCGACGTGAAATTGTTCCTTGGCCTGGCGCAGGTGCTCGGGATCGTTCGAGAAGACCGCACCGGTCAGGCCGTATTCGGAATTATTCGCCAGCTCGAGCGCGTGGTTAAAGTCGCGGGCTTTGCTGACGGCCAGGACGGGGCCGAAAATCTCTTCCTGGAAAATGCGGGCGGTCGGCTTCACATCGGCGATTACCGTGGGCGCAATGAAGTATCCGTCGCCTTGCGCGGGGCCGCCGCCGGCTACCACGCGGCCTTCCTTTTTTCCGGTCTCGATATATTGCAGGATGGTTTTGCGGGCACTCTCGCTGATCACGGGGCCCATGTAGTAGCGGGGATCATCGGAGGGGCCGACGGCGATGGCTTTCACTTTTTCGGCAAGTTTTTCGACGAACGGCGCGTAGACCCTCTGGTGAACGATGGCGCGAGAGCAGGCGGAACATTTCTGTCCCTGGTAGCCGAAGGCGGAAACGAGGACACCATCGACTGCTTTTTCGAGATCGGTATCGGCATCCACGATGATGGCGTCCTTACCGCCCATCTCGGCAACGACGCGCTTGATCCAGAGCTGGCCTTTCTGCGGCTTGGCGGCCAGTTCATTGATGCGCAAACCGACGTCGCGGGAGCCGGTAAAGCAGACGAAGCGGGTCTTGGGATGCTGCACGAGCACGTCGCCGACGGCCGCGCCGCTGCCCGTGAGCAACGTGAAGCTGTTCTCCGGGAAACCAGCCTCGAGCAGAACTTCAGCAAATTTCGCGGCGATGGTGGGGGTCTCGCTCGAGGGTTTCACTATGGTCGTGTTGCCGGTGACGAGCGACGCCACCGTCATTCCGGCCAGGATGGCTAAAGGGAAATTCCACGGCGGAATGACAATGCCGACGCCAAGCGGCAGGTAGACCAGTTCATCCTGTTCGCCGGGGAGCTGGTGGATTTTCTGCGGGCCGGCCAGGCGCAACATGTCGCGCGCGTAATACTCGCAGAAATCGATGGCTTCGGAGACATCGGCTTCGGCTTCCGGCCAGGTTTTGCCGGCTTCATAGACGAGCCACGCGTCGAATTCTAACTTGCGGCGGCGCAGGATGCGCGCGGCATCGAGCAGCATGCGCACCCGCTCTTCGGCGGGGGTGCGGCTCCACGTAGGGAAGTACGAGTACGCGCATTCCACTGCGCGGTTCGCCAGATCCGCGGTGGCCTTGTGATGGATGCCCACCACTTCCTGCGTGTTCGAGGGATTGACTGAATTCAGCTTGTCGCCGGTTGCAATCTGCTCGCCGCCGAGGCGCAGGCTATACTCCCGGCCGAATTGCGCGCGGACCTCTCGCAGCGCTGCTTCCATGGCTTGACGGTTGGCGGGCTGAGAGAAATCGGCGTATGGCTCGTTACGGAAATCGGCAAGCTTTTCCATACCTTCATAGTGGCACGGCGGAGAACATGATTTTGGGGTTGTCGGCGATGCGCGCGAAATCGACCGAGCTGTCGTGGGCGAAGCCGCACACCCAGTCTCCTTTGACGGCAGCGCCGAGCCATTTGATCTTGTTCTGAATGGTTTCGAGCGGGTAGAGATCGAATGCCATCACCCAGGTGGGCTGGGTGTGCATGCTGGTGGGGACGAGGTCGGAAAAAAAGCAGAAGGAGCGGCCGGCGCTCTCGGCGGTAATAACCATCATGTCCCGGGTATGACCGGGAACCCGGCGCATCCAGACGCCGGGAATCACCTCGCAATCGCCGTCGACCAGAGTCATTTGGCCGGAGTGCACGAGCGGGTCGTAGTTCGCATCGATGTAACTGACGCTGTCGCGGGCGAGGCGCTCGTGGGCGTGCTCCCATTCGCCGCGGGAAGCGAAGTAGCGGGCGCGGGGGAACGCGGGCTTCGCCCCGCCGTCGCAGAGGATAGTGTTGCCGCCGCAGTGATCGAAGTGCAGATGGCTATTGATGACGACGTCGATGGATTCGGGATCGAAGCCGTGGCGCGCGATGGTTTCCGGCAGAGGCTCGGATTCTGGAGGAAGTTTCATGCGCTCGCGGGCGCGAGCGTCCTGCTTGTCGCCTTCGCCTGTTTCGACCAGGACAGTGTGATCTCCGGTACGGATAAGATAGCAATTGAATCCGAGAGGGATGCGGTTGAGCTCGTCTGGCTCGATCTTGCGGCTCCACAGAGTTTTGGGAACCACGCCGAAAAACGTGCCGCCGTCCCACCAGTGCAGCGAGTGGCGGACCAGGGAGATCTCAAAATCCCCAACGGAGACGGTGGACATGCCGCGGCGGAGGTCCCGATCAGCCCCGGACCAGTTTGCGGCCGCGGTCAAACAGGTCGGCGGCATCTTCCACCAGCTTGCGGCCGCGCTCGAACATGTCGCGGCTGGCGTCGACGACACTCTGGCTGCTATCGACGACAGCGTCCTTGCCCTTCTGAGTGGTATCGGCGATGAACTGGCGCGTCTCCTTGCCGCTCTTGGGCGCGTAAAGCATGGCGACGGCCGCGCCAATCACCGCCCCGGCGAGAAACCAGCCGAGAGTATTGGTGGTTTCCTCTTGCATCTGTTCCTGTTCTTCGCGATTCTTATCCGACACGCTGCTGCCTCCCGGCGGGCGGGCGTACCACACCGCACATTCCACATTCTGCGATAACCTGGAGTCATGGCGCAAGATCCCGAGGATCGAGACCAGTACCAGCCGCTGAACTCGCACGCGCTGGATCTGGTTCCGCTCTACGATTCGCTGACCGTCGATGCCGAAGTGGAAGCGGATGTCATCCGCGGATTACTGGATTCAAATGGAATTCCTTCGCTGGTGAGGGGCGCCGCTCAATACCCGTCGCTCGGATTCCAAGTGATGGTGCCGCGCGGCATGGTCCAGGAAGCGCGACGCCTGATTGCCGAGGCGCTGGCCGCGGGGCCGGCTGCCGCAGAGGAAGCCGAGGCATCCTCAGAAGAGCCCAAGTAGCAAGGGACGCGAAGCCCGCCAGCGGTTGTTGTCGACGAACAGCCGGCTCCCGTCGCTGCGAATCGAGATCAGGCCATCGCGGTCGGTGCGAAAGACGACGGCGTGGCGATCGCGGAGCCGCTCCAGCACATCCGGGTGAGGATGGCCGTAGCTGTTATCAAGACCGACAGATACAACCGCGTAGAGCGGTTGCACTCGTTCGAGGAACTCTTCACTAGTTGAAGTTTTGCTGCCGTGGTGCGGAACTTTTAGGATTTCGCTGCGGCCGAAATCGTTACCTGCCAACATACGGCGCTCGATCGGGCGTTCCACGTCGCCGCTCAGGAGAAACGCGTGCTGTCCGAATTTTACCCGCATCACCAGGGAATCGTTGTTCCTGGGAATGTCCGTGGGCGTGTAATCGGTGGGCGGAGCGAGGACCTCGATTTCGGCTCCACCGTAGGCGAAATGGCGATAGGAAGCGAACGGGACGATCTTCACGCGGTAACGATCGGCTCGTTCGCAGAGGAGGTTCCATGAGGCACTTTCGACTGTGGCGCCCGTCCATAATTCCTTGGGACGGAAATCCTGAACCAGCGCCGGCAGCCCGCCGATGTGGTCTTCGTGCGCGTGGGTGAGGGCGATGACGTCGACGGAACGGATGGACCGGCCCCACAGGTAGGGAGCAACGACATCCTCCCCGATATCGAGCTGGGCTCGCGGATGGCGGCCAAAGGACGGAATGCCGCCTCCATCAACGATCATGCGCTTGCCATCGGGGAAGACGACCAGGAGACTGTCGCCTTGGCCGACATCAATCGTAGTCAGTTCGAGCTGCCCGAAACGGAAATCGGGCGCGAAGGGATGCCAGAGCAAGATTGCGAGTAGCGCCGCAGTGGCAAGTCCCGGGACTAAACGCCACCAGCGGCTTGTGAGCGCGGTGGCGATCATTGCAGCCGACAGCGCGATGGCGAGCCAAACCGGCGGCGTAGGAATGCGCCAGTTGGGCTCGATGGACGCGTGCCACATGACGACAGCTTGTGAAAGATGAAGCAGGGCGCCACCAATCGAGGCGAGCCAAACCCAACCGGTGGCGGCGGCGACGAAACCCACCGGGATCACGAGGCCTAGCAGCGGCACGACGAAAGCATTGGCTGACAAACCGGAGAAGCCGATTCGATGGAAGTAGACGACCATGGGCAAGGCGAGGCCTACCTGCGCGATTCCGGAAACGACAACCAGTTCATAAATGAAAAGGAGGACGCGGGCCGGGATTGTAATGGCCCGGCGAGCGATCCGGTTGGGCACGTGTGAGACCTCCCCCACGGTTTCCGCGAGTAGGCGCAACTCCACGCGGAATTGGGCGACGCGCGGCGGGAGATGCAAGTCACGGCCGGTGTCGCCGAGATCGGAGAGGGCGCGCGCCAAAGGGCCGGAGGTGGCGGCGATCAGCGGTTGAGCAAACGCGCACAGAAATCCAACGGCTAGAAACGTGAGCTGAAAGCTGGCGTCGAAAAGCTGTTCCGGATCGAGCGCTAAGAACCCTAGCGCGACGGCGGCAAGCAGGTTCATGGAGCGGCGCTCTCGATAGAAGTAGCCGCAGACCATGAAGAGGGTGAGTCCTGCGGCGGATCGCACGCACGGGGCCTGCCAACCAGTGACCAGCGCGTAGAGCCACGTCACCATAACGGTGAGCAGAAGCGCAGGGCCTTCGGGAATAAAGCAGATCCGCAGCAGGAAGAGGAAGAATGCCGCGATGATGGCCACATGGGTTCCGGAAATGATGATGGCGTGAAAAGTGCCGGTCGAGCGATATTGCTCGGTCCAGATGCGCTGCAGCTGAAAGGATTGCCCGATAAGAATGGCTTGCATCATGCCGGCGTTGTAATCGTTGCCGCGATAGAGGGTCGCGAGGCGGTCGAGCGCGCTCTGGCGCAGATCCATGACACGCTTCTGGAAAGCGTGGCCGCAAGGGCCAGGGAGCACACGGACGGAACTGGCGGCGCCAGAGGCGGTCCAATAGATTTCCTGGCGCGCGAGGTAGCGGTTGTAATCGAACGCGCCGGGATTGCCGTAGTTGCGGGGAGAGCGGACGCGCGCATCGAGATCGACGCGCTGGCCGTAATGCAGAACTGGGAGGGCTTCGTCTTCCTGGCGGCTGTAGAGCGTGACCTGAGCGCGGGCATGCGGCTCCAGTTCGAGAAGGAAGCGTTCGCGATCGCCGGATATCGCGGGCGGCTCGACTACGCACCCGCCGAGCGTCACCACTTCGCGGGCGGCGGCGTCGATCTCGGGGGCAGGTTCGGGTGCATGGGCAAGGTTGGTGAGCGCGCCTGCACAGAAAAGGCCCAGGCAGCAGGATGCGCCCGCAAGCACGCGGGCCTTTTGCCAGAGCGCGAGGATTCCCAGGAACAGGAACGCCGCAATCTGCCAGAGAAGTTCGACGCTTGTGAACGGTACGTAGCGGGAAACCAGGATGCCCGCGGCAATAGCAGCCAGGGGACCCACGAGGGGGTCTTTCAAGCCACGCTGATTGTAGCTTGTGGCGCATGGCTGTGCTTGTGCGAAGAAGATCGGCCTTGGCGCTCGGCGCAAAGCGGATTCTTACGTCATCGTAAGCCGTTTGCGAAGGGCGGCGGTGGCGGCGCGGTGGCACTGCAGGCACAGAGTACGCATGTTGGAAAGATCGCATTCTCCACCGCCTTCGGCGACGGGAACAATGTGATCTGCGTCCCAAAGGTGGCGACGGGTGCCCCACTGTTTTTCGAATTGGCGGCGTGCCTTGAAATCCAACTTACGCTTGTTCTTGCGGATCGCTTCCGTATCGAGGCCGCATTGGGCACACCGGCCGCGGTCGCGGGCGAAGACTTGCTCCCGCAGATAGGCAGGATCGGTGCGTAGCTTCCATTCGTGGACACAGGCGGGGCTGCAAAATGTAAAGCGGCCTCGGGGCACCGCAACGCCACAGCGGCGGCAGAGGCCGCGCTTGCGCTCGACCCAACCGCCAGGCTGGACGCGCCGGGTGCTCACACGCGCAGTTCGTAACCGCGCTGGCGCATCCCTTCGATGATGAGGCTGCGGATTTCGCCGATCTCTTCGGAAGACAGCGTGCGGTCGGGCGCGCCGACAGTGAGGCGGAAAGTGACGCTTTTGCGGTTTTCCTCCAGAGGCGCGCCCATGTATTGGCGCACAAACTCGATCGTCTCGAGGAGCGGGCCGGCGAATGAGGCTATTTCGGATTGCAGTTTACCGGCGTGTTCGCGAAGGCCGGCGATCACGGAGAGATCGAAGGCGCTCGACGGGTAACGGCGAATCGGTGTGTACCTCTTCTCGGCGGCGCCCAGGCGCTGGACTACGCGGAGGTCGAGATCCAGGAACGCGGCACGGCCGGCTTCGAGGAGAGAAGGATGCAGCTCAAAGAGACGGCCCACGGTCTCGCCCCTCCAGAGCAGGTCTGCAGCGCGCGCCGGATGCTCGAATGATCGCGACGCGTGCGGACATGCCTGAACACCCGGAAGCAGACATTCGGCGGCGCTCTTAATCTCGAAGAGAGCGGCCGTGCCGTCGCCATGGCGATCATAAATCGCGGCGGCGAGGTGCGGGACCTCGTCGGGCAGCCCCTGCGGCTGCTTGTGAATCTCCAGGCCAATTTCGAAAATGCGGAAGGCTTCCCGGTGCTTCAGATTTTCGGCGACGTTCTTCCAAAGGCCCGGTAACAAGGAGGCTCGCATCAGCGCCTGATCGGAAGCGATTGGGTTGGCGACGCGCACGTGCGCGGCTGGATCAAACCCTAACGCGCTGACCGTGTCTTCGCTCAGGAAGGAATAGTTGTAGGTTTCCGTGAAACCCCGGTCGGCGAACATCTGACGCGCGTCCTGCTGGAAGCGGCGCTCGGCATTTTCGCGCGGAACCGCAGCGGGAACCAGCGGCGCCTGGGGGACGATCGAGTCGTAGCCGACCATGCGGCCGACTTCTTCGACCAGGTCATCCTTGATGGTGATGTCCTTGGTCGCCCGCCAGGAGGGCACGGTAACCGTGAAGATGCCTTGCCTGGATTCCGAAACGCCGAAGGCCAACCGTTCCAAGATGCCTCGGACTTCGGACGGCTCCATGGCGCGGCCGAGCTTGCGCATCAGCCAGTCGAGCGGCAGTTCGATGGGCGGCGGCGGGGCGAAATTCTTCTTCTGATCGGCGAGACCGCCCACTGGACGGATTCCCGGCGAGAGTTCCTGGAGCAGTTCGATGGCGCGAGCGATGCCGCGCACCGTGTTCGCGGGATCCTGCGCTTTCTCAAAACGCATGGAGGCGTCGGTGCGAAGCTTGATGGCGGACGAGGTTTTGCGGACAGACGATGCCTGAAAGTTGGCGCTTTCCAGAACTACGCGCGTGGTCTTTTCGCTGATGGCGCTGTCGAGGCCGCCAATTACGCCGCCGAGCGCGATGGCGCCTCCGGCATCGGCAATCACCAGGTTCGAAGGGTCGAGCGTGTACTCTTCTTCATTCAATGCGCGGAAACGTTCGCCCGGTTTTGCAGGACGGACGAAGATGGTGCCGCCCTTCAGCAGATCGGCGTCGAACGCATGCATCGGTTGGGCCAACTCGGCCATGACATAGTTGGTCATGTCAACGATGTTGTTGATTGGGTTCAGCCCAATCGCGGCGAGGCGGTACTGAAGCCAAAGAGGCGATGGTTTAACGGTGACGTTTTCGAATACCAACGCGCTGTATCGTGGGCAGAGAGTTAGATCCTGAACCTGAATCTGAATGGCCGCAGGGCCGCCCGGCAACAGTTCGGCGCGCACCGGATCGTTCAGAGCGTGACTTAAAATGGCGGCCACCTCGCGCGCCATGCCAAGGTGCCCCCAAAGATCGGGGCGGTGCGTGATGGATTTGTTGTCAATTTCGATGATGCTGTCCGGAACGCAGCCGGGGATAGGAGCGCCCACCTGGCTTTCGAACTCGAGAACGCCGGAGTGATCACGATTGATGCCGAGTTCGGCGCCGCTGGCCAGCATGCCATCGCTCTCAATACCCTGAATTACTTTCCTACCGATCGGGACGTACGCGGTGATCAGACCCGGGCGGCAGTTGGGCGCGCCGCACACCACTGTTTTTCGGCCATAGCCGCCGGCATCGACCACCGTCTTCACGTTGTGACTATTGGGAATGGGCTCGACCGATTCGACGCGGGCGGCGCAGGCGCGATCGAGCAGCGCGCCGACCAGCTCTATGCCTTCGCATTCGGCGGTCTTCATGGTAATGAGTTTCTCGAGAGCGCCGGGCGCGCAATCGAGAGCGTCCACGAATTCCCGAATCCAGTTATAAGAGAATTTCAAGTGACCTCACGACCTCGGGTTCGCAAACCACGAAAGACTTGGCAGGCCACAAAAAGCGATGGCCCGCCCCACTGGTGATTGTGAGAAATCCGCTCACTAAAACTGCTCCAGGAAGCGCAAGTCGCCGCCTTGCAGCAAGCGGATATCGTCGATGCCATAGCGCATCATGACCAGGCGGGTAAGGCCGAGACCGAAGGCGAAGCCGTTCCACTGATCGGGATCGATGCCGCTCATGCGCAGGACGTTGGGTTGGACCAGGCCGCATGGCAGCAGTTCGACCCAGCCGCTTTGTTTGCAAACCGCGCAACCGGGGCCGCCGCAGATCAGGCACTGGATATCGAGTTCGAAGCCCGGTTCGACGAAAGGGAAATACCCGGGACGCAGGCGCACCGTGACTTCGCGTTTGAAGATGGCTGTGAGCAGCGTCCGCATGAAATAGAGCAAGTGCGCGACAGATACGTCGCGGTCGATCATCATGCCTTCGAGCTGGTAGAAGGTGTGCTCGTGGGATGCGTCGACGCTCTCGTTGCGAAAGACGCGGCCGGGGGCGATCATACGCAAGGGCGGCCCAAGCTTCTCCATCCCGCGAACCTGCACCGGCGAGGTATGGGTGCGCAAAAGATTACCGCCATCGAGCCAGAAGGTATCCTGCATGTCGCGCGCGGGATGGTCGGGCGGGATGTTCAGCGCGTCGAAGTTGTGGTATTCGGTTTCGACTTCGGGGCCGTCGAGGACGGTGAAGCCGAGCGAGACAAACAGGTCCTCCAGCTCACGCTGGATTTGCGTCATGGGATGAAGATGGCCGCGGCGCGGACCCGGCGCCGGTAGAGTGAGATCGATCCATTCGGCCTCGAGACGCGCGCGCAATTCGGCCTCGGCCGACTGCTGCTTTCTGCTGTCGAGAGCCTCTTCTATTCTTTGTTTGGCTGTGTTGAGCAGCGCGCCGATTCGTTTGCGGTCATCGGGCGCGAGTTTGCCCATCTCCTTGCCGATGAGGGTGAGGGCGCCTTCCTTACGGCCGAGCGCTTCCACGCGCACCGCTTCGAGATCTTCGGCGGAGCGAGCGGATGTAATTCGCGCGAGGAAACCGGATTCCAGTTCCCGGATACGATCATCCAGCATGAGAGTGAAGACTCATTGTAACAAGTACGGCTGCGCTTCCTCCTCAGGGTTGATATGATCGCGGGTGCGATGCGCTTCCTCATTTTTTTGCTGGCCGTGCTGCCTGCCGTGAACCAGGAACGAAACTACGCCCGCTCGATGGTGATCTCCGACCGGGGCATTGTGGCGACCAGCCAGACGCTCGCCTCGCAGGCGGGGGCGCAGATTCTTGCCCGCGGCGGTTCGGCGATTGACGCGGCAATCGCGGCGAATGCTGCGCTCGGCGTGGTCGAACCGATGATGTCTGGAATCGGCGGCGATTTGTTCGCCATCTATTGGGATGCGAAAACCGGCAAGCTGACCGGGCTGAATGCGAGCGGTTGGGCGCCGAAGGGACTCACGGTCGAGCTGCTCAAATCGCTGGGAAACGAAACCATGCCGCAGCGAGGGATACAGTCAGTGACGGTGCCGGGAGCGGTAGATGGGTGGGCGAAGCTGCATAGCCGCTTTGGTAAGCTGCCGTGGGCCGAACTGTTCCAGCCGGCGATTTATTACGCCGAGCATGGATACCCGGTAACGGAGCTGATTCAGGCGGACTGGCGAAATACGGTGAGTAAATTATCGGCGGATGACAACGCGCGGCGAGTGTTTCTTCGCGACAAAGATGCGCCGAAAGTCGGGGAAGTATTTCGCGACCCGCAGATGGGGGCGGCGTACCGGCAGATCGCGACCGGCGGCCGGGACGCCTTTTATCGCGGACCGATTTCGAAATCCATTTTGAAGACGAGCGACCGGCTGGGCGGAAAGATGGCAGCGGCGGACCTGAGCGAGTACGAGGCAGAGTGGGTGCAGCCGATTTCGACCGAATACCGGGGCTGGCGAGTCTACGAAATGCCGCCCAGCAGCCAGGGGATCGCGGCGCTCGAAATGCTGAATATCTTCGCGCAATTTCCGTTGCCGAATAATTTTTCGCGAAGCGCGGACGAATTGCATATCCAGATTGAAGCCCAGAAGCTGGCTTATGCAGATCTGCATCGGTACGTTGCTGATCCGCGATTCGCGAAAGTTCCGGTGGACGGGATTCTTTCGTTGAGTTATGCGCGCGAGCGGGCGCGGCAGATCGATCCCGAGAAGGCGCACTGCGATGTGGCGCCCGGCAATCCGCTGCCTGCGGCGGGCGATACGATTTATCTCTCGGTGGTGGATCGCGAGGGAAATATCGTCTCGCTGATCGAAAGCCTCTATTCGAGCTTCGGATCGGGCGTGGTGGTGGACGATTTCGGATTTGCTCTGCACAATCGCGGTGGGCTGTTCACGCTGGACGCGCAGCATCCCAACGCGCTGGCTCCGCGCAAGCGGCCGTTTCATACGATCATTCCGGCGTTCATGGAAAAAGGGAACCTGCACATCGGTTTCGGCATAATGGGCGGGTTAAACCAGGCGCAGGCGCACGCGCAGTTCGTCTCTAACGTCGTCGATCAGGACATGAATATTCAAGAGGCTTTGGAAGCACCGCGCTTCACGAAACTAAGCGCGGGTGGATGCAGGGTTGACATCGAGCACCGGGTTACAGCGGAGGCGCTGGACGAATTATCAAGGCGCGGACATGCGGTGACGGTGATTGGGGACTACTCGCAGACGGTGGGAGGCGGACAGGCGGTTGTGCACGATTCGACGGCCAAAATCAATTATGGCGCGTCGGACCCGCGCAAGGACGGCGCGGCGGTGCCGGAACCACATCCCTACTTCACTTCTCCGGCTTCTCCCCCACGACGGTGACGATAACCTCACGCTCACGCGGGCGGTCATCGAAATCGCACAACACGATCTGCTGCCAGGTGCCGAGGGCAAGACGTCCGCCGGTTACCGGAAAGCTCTTTGCAGTGCCTATCAGCGCGCTGCGGAGGTGCGAGTAGCCGTTCTCATCGCCCCAGCGCGCATTGTGGGCGTAATTGGTATTTGAGGGCGCAATCTGCTCTAGGGCGCGCTGCAGATCGGACACGCAGCCGGATTCAAATTCAATCGTTGTGATACCCAGCGTGGAGCCGACGCCGGAAACGTTGACGATGCCAGTGGCAACACCGCTGGCTGCCACAATGCGACCAACCTGTTCGGTGATATCGAGCACTTGGCAGCGGCCCTTTGTGGCGAGGCGGATCTCTTTTTGAAACACGGCCACGGATTACTTGCCGAAATCGGCCTCGAAGCCGGCGATTTTCGCCAGCCGGCGGCAGTGACGTTCGGCGCCGGAGAAATGCGCGTTCACAAAATCGCTAACCAGATCAACAGCGAGGTCTGGACCAATCACCCGAGCGCCGAGGCATAAGACATTGAGGTCGTCGTCCTCAACACCCTGGCGCGCAGAAAAGCTATCGTGGCACGTGGCGGCGCGAATGCCGCGGAATTTGTTGGCGGCGACACACGCGCCCGCGCCGCTGCCGCACAATAGGACGGCACGTTCGGCGCGGCCGGTGAGAATGGCAACGGCGATCGCTCGCGCGAAATCCGGGTAGTCGACGGGCTCGGTAGACGCGGTACCCAAATCAATCACTTGATGGCCCGCGGAACGGAGTGACTCGATTACCCGAGCCTTTAGAGGAAATCCAGCATGGTCGCTCGCTACCGCCAGGTTCATCGAACCCTATGATAGCGTGGCGCGCCGGAGTCCGGAGTAGGAGTTCCAAGGCGCTTAGGTCAGTATGACGCGGCGGCCCGAGATCTCGTACCGGCCGCTGAGGACGATGCGAATCGCCTCAGAGTAAATCCGATGTTCCTCTTTCAGGATGCGCGCGGCGAGAGTCTCTTCGGTATCATCATCTTCAACCGAAACCCCAGCCTGCAGCAGAATCGGACCGGCGTCCAGATACTCGTCGACGAAATGGACCGTGCAACCGCTCAGTTTGACGCCATATTCAAGGGCCTGATGCTGGGCGTCGAGGCCAGGAAAGGCCGGCAACAAAGAGGGATGAATGTTGAGAATCCGATTTGGAAACTCACGTATAAAAAAGGCACTCAACAGACGCATGTAACCGGCTAGACAGATGAGGTCGACGGGGTACTTTCGGAGTTCCTCGATCAACCGGCGGTCGTATGCTTCACGGTCCATTCCTTTGGATGGGATCGCAACCGCATTTAAACCGCGATCGCGGGCGATCTGCAGGCCGCGAGCATCCGCGCGATTACTGATGACGACAGCGATGGAGGCATCGAGCGCGCCGCAATCTATGTTGCCGGCGATTGCTTCGAAATTCGACCCGCGTCCGGAGAGCAGGATGGCCAGGCCCTTCATCGGTAGTCCACGCGAGGACGGCCGCGACGGGCTTCGATGACGGAGCCGATGCGAAAGGGCGATTCACCTAGCCGGCTGAGCAGCGTTTCGGCTCTGGCGGCGGCGCGCGACGGAACAGCGAGGATCATCCCGACTCCCAAGTTCAACGTGCGGCGGTAGTCGTCCTCGGGAATGTTGCCGATGCGGCGGAGGACTTCAAATAAGGGAGGAATCTTCCAGGCAGCCGTCTCAATAGCGACTCCGAAACTCTTAGGCAGCATACGCGGGGTATTGTCGGTAATGCCGCCGCCGGTAATGTGGGCCGCGCCGCGCAAAACGCCCGCGGCGAGCAACGCACGGATCGGTTTGAGATAACTGCGGTGGACGGCCAACAAGGCATCGGCAACGCTGCGGCCCAGTTCGGGCAGCACGGTTTCGGGGCCGTAGCCGGCGCGATCGAATAAGAGCTTACGGGCGAGCGAATAACCGTTAGTATGGAGGCCCGTCGAGGGCAACGCAAGCAAAACGTCGCCCCGCCGGATTCCTTTGCCCGTAAGTAACTGGGATCGTTCGGCCGCTCCAACGATGAAGCCAGCCAGGTCATATTCGCCCTCAGCATACATGCCGGGCATCTCGGCTGTCTCGCCGCCAATCAAGGCACATTCGTTGTTGCGGCATCCGCGCGAGATGCCCGAGACTACGGCAGCGGCGACGGCCGCATCCAGTTTGCCGACAGCGAAGTAATCCAGGAAAAAAAGCGGCACGGCGCCCTGCACCGCAATGTCGTTGACGCAATGGTTGACTAGATCTTCTCCGACGGTGTCGTGGCGGCCAGTCACGAACGCGACCTTCAGTTTGGTGCCGACACCGTCGGCAGAACTGATGAGCACCGGCTTGCGAAACCCGGATAACTGATAACAGGCGCCGAAGCTTCCGATGTCGGTCAGCACCCCCTGAGTGAACGTACGTCTCGCTAATTTCTTGATGGAGGAGACGGCGCGGTCAGCCTCGTCGATATCGACGCCGGCATCACGGTAGCGAATCTGGGAACGAGTGGACAAATTTCAGTATACGTGCCGTTATGCACTCCGGATGGGCCGGTCGGCGGAATCTATAAGAATTGTGACGGGACCGTCGTTGACCAGGTGGACTTTCATCGTAGCCTGGAATATTCCGGCTTGCACGGGAACAGGGCCTTTCTTAGCTACTCCCAGAAAGTAGTTGTAAAGGGCAATTGCCTGGTCGGGAGGGGCGGCCTGATCGAAACTCGGACGCCTTCCTTTACGGCAGTCGCCATAAAGAGTAAACTGCGACACCAGCAGTAAAGCGCCGTCCGCTTCTTGTACGTTGCGGTTCATCTTGCCGTCCTGGTCCGGAAAAATCCGCAGCCCGAGTATCTTCTCCACCAGATAGTCGGCATCTTTCTGCGTGTCGGAACGTGCGATTCCGATAAATACCACTAGTCCTGTACCAACTGTCCCTGTGGTACTCCCATCGACAACCACACGGGCCTCTGTAACCCGTTGGATAACAAGTTTCATGATGTCGTAAACAACCTGATTTGACGCACCTGTTTGTCTTACAGCTTGAATCTCTCCATGTTATAGTATGCGGAGGTGAAATAATGGCAAGAGGACGAAGTACTCAGGATCTGACCACGTTGCAAATGGCGCTGGTAGGCTACCAGATAGAGAAGCAGAAGATAGAAGATAAGATTCGACAGATTCAAAGCCAGTTGAAGGGCAAGCGGGTGGTCATGGCGTCCGATGGCATTGCCAAGCAGGCAAGCGGGCGGAAACGCGTGCTGAGCGCAGCGGCACGCAAACGGATTGCAGCCGCCCAGAAGAAACGCTGGGCGGAGCACCGGAAACGCGCCGCGCAAGCCGGGAAGCAGGCATAACCTGCTACCGGCGTAACTTACTTCGTTCGGCAGTAAAGTCCCAGTCGAAACGGGTGACAACTTCTTCTACTGTTCCGTCGGCGGCGATCACTCCGGCGTCGAAGAACACAGCTCGTTGACAAAGGGCGAAGGCGAAGGAGATATCGTGGGTGACGACGATTTTAGCCTGCGGTAAGTGGGCGACCAACTCGGCGAGGGAGCGCTGCCCGGGCGGGTCGAGATTGGCAGTAGGTTCGTCAAGCACCAGAACCTCCGGATCCATGGCTACAATCCCGGCGATCGCCACTCTTTTCTTTTCGCCCGCGCTCAGATGGTACGGGGCGCGGGAAGCAGCGCGCGCCATGCCCACGGTTTCGAGAGCGGTTTTCGCTCGCGAGAGAGCAGAAGGCTGATCGAGACCAATGTTCATCAGGCCGAACGCGACATCCTCCAACACCGTCGGCATAAAGAGCTGGTTATCGGAATCCTGAAAGACCACTCCAACCTTTCGGCGGATCTGCGGAATATTCGCCGGGCTGACGGGCAGTCCGCAAACCTCTATCGTCCCCTCTCCGGTAAGCAGTCCGTTCAGGTGCAGGACAAAAGTCGTTTTTCCACTTCCGTTAGGGCCGAATAGAGCGACGGTCTCGCCAGGGTACAGGCGGAAATCCACGCCGTTGAGCGCAGCGGTTCCGTCATCGTACCGGAAACGCAAAGCGCGGACTTCGATCAGCGGCTTCACGAAGCGACTCTTTCTGCAAAGACGCGCAACGCGACCGTGGCGAGGGAAGCCAACGCGGCAAACGCCACATCCCTGGAGCGGAAGGGCCCCGCTTCCAGCGCCTGGAATCGGCCCTGAAACCCGCGTGCGAGCATGGCGTGGTGGATGTGTTGGGCGCGGCTGTAGGATCGGGCGAAAAGGACTGCCAGCGCCCCCGCCGCAGCACGAAAGCGCGCGCCGCGAGCGGTCCAATCCCGAGCCGAAGCTCCTCTGGCAGCGGCTGCCGCGCGCATGTGCTGCGCCTCTTCGACGATTACGAAAAGGTACCGGTAGAGGAACTGCACGACCAGCAGAAGGAAACGCGGGACTCCGGCGCGTTCGAGTCCCCATAGTAGCGACGGGAGCGGAGTAGTAGCGACGACCAGCAGAACCGCGAGGGCGGAAAGGTAACTCTTCGCGACCAACGACACACCACGGCCAGGATCGCCGGTCGCCCAGCAGATCAGCGCAAACACCAAGGTAAAAGGAAGCACAAAGGCCGCGCGAGCCAGGATTCCGAACAACGGAAGGCGTGCTCCGATCAATCCAGTGGCAAGCAGCAGGAGGAACGCAACAGAGATCAGGGGTAACGCACGATGCGCGGTTCCCGACGCGACAAGGAAGACAAGCAACGCAATAATTTTGGCCCGTGGATCGCGCCGGTGAACCGGGCTGGTCCGCCGGCTCCAGCTTTCCAGGACCAGATGACGCAAAATCAGACGCTCCTGCTGCGGCTGGCGACCCGAGCAAACACCAAACAGGCGCCGTAGATCAGCGCGATGCCCCCCAAACCGGCAGCAGACTTGGCGAACCAACTGGAGGATTCGGCGGCCGTTTGACGGGTCAATTGCTGAATGGCATCCGGGGCTTGCGAAGCAAAGAGCACGCCGACGGACGCCAACAGCACAGCCGCGACCGCTATGACGCCGAGGACAGGAGAACGGCGCAGTAAGGGCTGGCGGACGAGCCTGGGCTGAATCCGCTCGAGGCTTTCGATGACCGCAACGGTGATGGCGCCTTCCATAACCGCGGAGATCAAGAACAAAGCGAGGGAAATCTCGACCATCGCGCGCGGCATGGGCACTCCGGAAACCAGCAACTCGGAGAGAGCCAGCACGGCGCTGACGAGGACGGAGAGAGCGCCGCCGGCGAACATCGAAAACCGGCGCCACCGGGTGGCGCCCCATAGTGAGTAGGGCAAATAGCCAACTAACACACCCAATAACGCCATGTTGATGGTGTTGGCGCCAAAAGCGAGGATGCCGCCATCCTGGAACACCAGCGCCTGAATGGCGAGAATTGCGGTCATGACGATCGCAGCTGAAGCCGGGCCGAGAATCATGGCCAGTAGCGCGCCCCCAACAAGATGTCCGGTGGTACCGGCGCCGACGGGGAAATTGATCATTTGCGCGGCAAAAACGAAAGCGCCCATCACGCCCAAGAGGGGGGCCTGAGAGTGGTCGAAGCCGCGCTGCGCGCGACGGGCGGCATAGGCCACGGCAGGAGCCGCAACTGTGTCCAAGGCGACCCAAACGGGCGTTGACAGGAATCCGTCGGGGATGTGCACGGTTCTATAAACGTAGCACGAACGGGAGAATCGTGCCACTCGGAAGAGTTCGCTAACCGGACGGTTTACGTACGTCGCCGGCGTTACTCAGAGGCCTTCGTCCATGTCGTGACGCGCGGGGGGAACGTGAGGCGCGGTCTCGCGGCCGGCTCCGAGACGACCGATCAATAGCTCGCGCTCGTACACCATCTCGGCGGGGAGATGGTCGTGAAGAAGGAGGAACAGTTCTTCGTGCGCCATGACTTCATTGCGCCAGGCTACGAGATCATATCCTTGAAGTTGCTCGAATGTCTTGCGCGGAAACGACTCCAGGCCTTTCCACTCGAGGTCCTCGTAACGGGGCATCCAGCCGATGGGGGTCTCGCGGCCGAGGGCGCGGCCGTGCGCGCGATCGACAATCCACTTCAGGACGCGCATGTTTTCGGCGAAGCCCGGCCATAGGAACTTGCCCTGCTCGTCCTTACGGAACCAGTTCACGTGGAAGATGCGCGGAGTCTCGCTCAGACCATGCTGCATTGAGATCCAGTGGCGAAAATAATCGCCCATGTGATAGCCGCAGAAGGGCAGCATGGCCATCGGGTCGCGGCGCACCTCGCCGACAGCACCGGCAGCGGCCGCAGTGGTTTCCGATGCCATGGTGGCGCCGGCATACACGCCAGTACTCCAGTTGAAGGCCTGGTAGACGAGGGGAATGTTGGTGGCGCGGCGTCCGCCGAAGATAAAAGCGCTGATCGGCACGCCGCGCGGATCTTCCCACGCGGGATCGATGGTCGGACACTGCGAAGCGGGCGCGGTGAAACGCGCGTTTGGGTGCGCGGCCTTGGCCCCGGTCTCCTTGGCAATCTGCGGGGTCCACCGCTTGCCCTGCCAGTCCAGACACTCGGCGGGCGGCTCGTCAGTCATGCCCTCCCACCACACGCCGCCTTCGGGAGTGAGCGCGGTGTTGGTGAAAATTGTGTTCTTCGCCAGCATGGCCATGGCGTTCGGATTAGTCTTACTGGAGGTGCCGGGCGCCACACCGAAGAGGCCGGCCTCGGGATTGATGGCGCGGAGACGGCCGTTGGCATCGGGGCGAATCCAGGCGATGTCGTCGCCGACGGTCCAGACTTTCCAGCCTTCGAATGCCTTCGGCGGTATCAACATGGAGAAGTTGGTCTTGCCGCAGGCGCTGGGAAACGCGCCCGCGACGTAGGTCTTCTCGCCATGCGGATCTTCCACGCCCAGGATGAGCATGTGCTCGGCCATCCAACCTTCATCGCGCGCCATGTTGGAGGCGATGCGGAGAGCGAAACACTTCTTGCCTAGCAGGGCATTGCCGCCGTAGCCGGAGCCGTAAGACCAGATCTGGCGAGTCTCCGGGAAATGGACGATGTACTTTTCCTTATTGCAGGGCCATGGCACGTCCTTCTGGCCAGGAGCGAGCGGAGCGCCGACGCTGTGCACACAGGGCACGACGCGCTTGGTATCGCGGTCGATCTCCTGAAAGACCGGCAAGCCGATCCGCGCCATGATCCTCATGCTCACGACGACATAGGGCGAATCGGTGAGCTGCACGCCGATCTGCGACATGGCGCCGCCGACCGGACCCATGCTGAAGGGCAGCACATACATGGTACGGCCGCTCATCGAGCCGCCGAACAACTCCTTCAGCTTCCGGCGCATTTCGAAGGGATTGACCCAATTATTGGTGGGGCCGGCGTTTTCCTTGGAAAGTGAACAGATGAACGTGCGGTCCTCGACCCGGGCGACATCGTTCGCATCCGACCTGGCGTAGTAACATCCGGGCCAGAGATCCTGATTTAACTTCAGGAAGGTGCCGCTCTCCACCATTTGCATGCAGAGCGTTTCGTACTCCTGCTGAGAGCCATCCACCCAGTGGATGTGCGCGGGCTTGGTGAGTTCGGCGATCTTGGCGACCCAGCGCAGCAGGTGTTTATTTTCGCTTAAGGGGATCGAAGGATCACGTGTGAACTGCAGGTTGGCAATGGTCATGGGGCTGCTTGCAATGGCGCGGCGGGCTAAAGCTTGGACTCCTCTCTCATTGTTTGAGTGGCGATCCGGCGCGAAAAGACGCCGAATTCTACGATTTTAGCAAAGGAAGTCGGTTCGCCGTTGGCCAGCTGAACGAGTTTGGAACAGAGCAATCGCACGGTGGCGGCCGACGGATTTATAATTGAAGGGCACACGAGGGGCAAAATGGCGAAATCAAAGAAGATCTCGGTCGGACGGCGCGGATTTTTGAAGAGCGCGGCGACGGGGGCGGCGGCCCTGGTCGCTACCCCGGTGGTGGAAGGGCAGGCGCAACGGAACGGCACGAATACGGCACAGACGGGGAGCGCGCCCAGTCCCACCGAAGCCCAAATCGAACGCGATGCCGGCAATGTACGCCCGCCAGCGGTCACGCGCAAGATCACGCGGCCGGGCTCGGATCTGATGGTGCAGACGGTGCGCGACCTGGGGATCGAATACGCGGTGGCGAACCCGGGATCGAGCTTTGAGGGCCTGCAGGAATCGTTCATCAATTACGGCAACCCGCCGAACCGGATGCCGGAGTGGATTACGGCGCTGCACGAGGAATCGGCTGTGACGATGGCGCACGGGTACGCCAAGGCGGAAGGCAAGCCCATCCTGGCGGTGCTGCACGGCACGATCGGCATACAGCACGCGGCGATGTCCATTTACCAGGCGTATTACGACCGGACGCCGGTGCTGATGATTGCGGGGAACGACCCGGATTTCATTGCAGCCCATACGGCACACGACATGGCGGGCATGGTTCGCAGCTACACCAAATGGGACGCCGAACCGAAGACCGTCGAGGAAGCGCTGGCGGCGATCCAGCGGGCGTACAACGAGGCGATTACCCCGCCGATGGGCCCGACGCTGGTGGTGATCGGTACGGAGATTCAGAAAGAAGACGCTCCGAACGTGAAGGTACCGGCCTACAAGGCGCCGGAGTATTCGACGATTGATTCGACGCGCGCGAAAGAGATCGCCAAGGGGCTGCTGGACGCGCAGAATCCAAGGATCGCGGTGGGGCGGCTCCGAACTCCGGAGGGCGTGAAGCAGGCGGTGGAACTGGCGGAACTGGTAGGAGCATCGACCAGCACCGCGGCGACGAACGGGCCGATGAGTTTTCCGCAGCGGCACGCGCTGTGCGGACCGGGAGCGGACACCAATTACGACTACACGCTCGGATTGGAGGCGCCGGCGGCGCAGGTTTTCATACAGGGACCGAATCTGGCTAAAGTGGCGGCGTCGCGCGATACGACGAATATTGGATTCGGCGGGGTCAGCGGAGGTGGGGGGTTCGGCGGCAGAGCCGGCCGCGGAGGCGCACCGGCGGGCACGCGGATCGAGGCAGACGCGGAGGCGAGTCTTCCGTTGCTCATCGAGCAAGTGAAGCTGCAGATGAGCGGCGATCAGAAGACGCGAATTCAGGAGCGCGCCGCCAAGCACGCGCGGGCGAACCACGAGGCGCACGTGACGGCGCTCACACAGGCGGTGGAGATCCGGAAAGCCGGGTGGAACGGCAGCCCGATCAGCACGGCGCGGGTCTATGCGGAGTTGTGGCCGCTGATCAGGAACGAGGATTGGTGCCTGGCATCGCCCAGCAACTTTTCGGGCGGGCACAACGCGCAACTGTGGGATCACAATAGGCCGTACAGCTACCTGGGCGGCCAGGGAGCGGGCGGAATGGGTTATGGCGCGCCGGCGTCGGTGGGAGCGGCGCTGGCCGCGAAAGCGCGGAACCGGATTGTGGTCAATGTGCAGACCGACGGCGACCTCAATTATGCGCCGGGCGTGCTGTGGACGGCAGTGCATCACAAACTGCCGATGCTGAGCGTGATGCACAACAATCGCGCTTGGCACCAGGAATACATGTTCATTGAATACATGGCGGGCGTGCGCGGGCGCGGGGCGCAGAACGCGCATATCGGGAGTACGCTGCGGGAGCCGTTCCTGGATTACGCGAAGATGGCGGCGGGATACGGCATGGCGAGCGAAGGACCGATCACGGATCCGACGAAACTTTCGGCGGCGCTGAAACGGGGCGTGGCCTCCGCAAAACGGGGCGAGCCGTATCTGATCGACGTGATCACGCAGCCTCGATAAGGGACACGAGGATGACGAACAATTTCAAGTGGCTGTTGATCGCGTTGCCAATCGTGATGCTGAACGCCCAAGGAGGCGGACGCGCGGCATCAGGAGCCCCCGCGAAGATCGTGCCGGCGCCGACGAGCCCAGTGAGCGGGAATGCGACGGCAGGAAAAGGGCTGTATTACTCCTTCGGCTGTTATGCGTGCCACGGGTATAACGGCGAGACGGGGGCGCGACCGTTTGTCGGACGATGGGGAAACCTTTCCACGGAGCAGGCGTTCCTGACGTTTCTGCGCGGACGGGTGAATGTGGCGCCGCTGGTGCCATCGACGTCGATGCCGAACTTCAGCGAAAACTCCATGTCGGATAAACAGGCGAAGGATATTTACGCCTACATCCGGACGTTCAAGAGCACGGCGCCGGAAGGCAAGGACCCGACGCTGAACGCGATCGTCGACGCGGCGAAGCAGGCGAAGTAGCGCTCAGAGGTATTTCGCGAGCCAGGCCATGAGTTCCCGGTAGAAGAAACGGCTATCTTCGCCCTTGGAAATCCAGTGGTTTTCGTCTTCCCACACGATTAGTTTGCTGGGGACGCGCATGCGCTGCAGAACGCTCCAGTTTTCCAAAGTCTGATTCATAGGCACGCGGAAGTCGTGTTCGCCGACGCTCAGAAGAATTGGGGTGCGGAAGTTCTTCGCGTATCGGATGGGGTTTTGCTCTTTCCAGACTTTGCCTTCTTCCCAGAACGGGCCGCCGGCTTCTACTTCGCGATGATAAATGCCGTCGCTCGAGCCCCACTGAGATTCAAGGTTGATCAGGCCGGCATGGGCGATCAAGGCTTTATAACGGGTAGTGGTGGCTTGCATCCAGTTGACGAGATGGCCTCCGTAGCTGGCGCCAGCGGCGGCTTGGCGCATTCCGTCGATGAACGGATAACGGTGGATGGCATCATCGGCCGCTTCGTTGATCTCATCGGCGGGGCCTTTCAAGGGATCGAATTGAATCTCCTGCGCGAACTTCTCGCCGAAGCCGGTGGAACCGGTGTAGTTGGTCATCAGGACCACATAGCCGGGCGAAGCCAGTAGGTGGTAGTTCCAGCGCGTGAAGAACTGGTCGCGCCACATGTTGGCGGCGCCGCCATGGATCAGGACGAGGAGCGGGTACTTTTTATGCTCATCGAAATTGGGAGGGAGCGCGATCATGCTGTGGATGCGCTTGCCGCGGGTGCTGGTGGTCCAAAAGTGCCGGAGCGGGAGCCAGTCGATCTGGGCAGCGCGCGCGGTGTTGAAAGAAGTGAGCGGCTGCGGGCCGCCGGCGGCAGGATCGATGCGCACGATCTCCGCCGGATTGGTGGCGCTCTCCCAATCGGCAAGCAGAAGGGGGGCGGTGGCTTTGGAGGGGATGGCGAGGTTCGTGTAACATCCCAGTTCCTGCGGGAAGGGCTCGCGCACGTTTCCTCCGGCAGCGGGAACCTGGTAGAGCCGCTCAAGACCGGCATCCTCAGCCAGGAAGTAGACGGAGCGGCTGTCGGGAGTGAATGCAAAGGAGGTGACGGTGCGGTCGGAGGCGGCAGTGATGGTAGTCCAATCGCCGGCGGCGGGCCACGGAGTCATGGCGATCCGACTCGCGTAATAGACCTGGTCTCCTTCCTTGGAAACGAGCGCGTAGAGCGCCCGGCCATCGGGGCGGAAGACCGGGCGGCGATAGCTGGCTTCCGCGGGAGTGAGCGCCTTCGGTTCTCCGCCTGAGGCAGGAACCTGGTAGAGGCGGAAAATTATGTTGGCATAGGCCGCCTCGGTGCGGTTGATGGTCGCGGCAAAGACGAGCGACTGGCCGTCGGGAGCCCAGGCACAGACGAGTTCCTCGCCGGAGTTGGTCTCGGTGCCGCCATACCCGCGATTGCCCACGAGCTTGGTGCCGGCGAAGACATCGCGGGGAGTTGCGCCTTCGCGTAGGTCCTGAACGAAAAGGTGGATCTGGCGATCATCGAGCCAGTGGTCCCAATAACGTACGGGAAAGGTGTCGAAGACGCGCGCGTGATACTTGCGGGTTTTGCGGTCAGCGGCGGCTTTCTGGTTGGCGGCGTCGTCAGTCGCGCCGGGATAAACGAGGCTGCTGAATGCGAGGGCCTGACCGTCGGGCCGCCAGCGGGGTGAGCCGGCGCCGGTGGAAAGGGAGGTGACCCGCACGGCCTCGCCGCCGGACGCGATATCCAGGATGTAAATCTGGGCAACCTCGTCTCCTTCGCGGCGGGCGGCAAAGGCGATGCGGCGGCTGTCCGGACTCCACTGCACGCCGGTTTCGGAACCTTTGGTGTTGGTCAAGCGGCGCGGCACGGCGCTGCCGTCGCCCGGCGCAACCCACAAATCCGAGACCTGGCGGGATTCGTCGTAAGCGGGCTCGTTGAGCGAAAACACGACCCACTTGCCGTCGGGGCTGGGCACGGGAGCGCCTACCTGTTTCATGAGCCAGACGTCTTCGTGAGTGATCTGGGGTTTAGCACTCAGGAATGGTGCCCACAACAGAGTCAGCGCGACCAGGCGGCTAAGGGATTGCATAGGCGCACTATACCAGCAACCATCGTGGGGCGCGAGGGCTGTGCTGGGGCCACAGCAAATCCGTCCCTACGCGTAGCGCTCACCTCTGTTGCAATCAGAACCCCGAAGGGACAGAGCGCTCCGGATTTCATCTCTGAGTTTGCCTGTACACCTAGGCTTCATTTGGGCGATAATGGGTATGAAGGGATCGAAAGATCTCAAATCAAATTCCGTGGGAGTGATTCGAATGCGCTTGAAGCTTCTGGCACCCAGTGCCATCCTGCTCGCTGGTTTTGTTCTGTGCACCTCTTCCGTTTATGGGACGCCCGATTACGCGAAGAAGGAAAAGAAGTCTTGCAATTACTGTCACACCAAGATGACTTCCGATAAGACGGAAATGGCGAAGAGCCTGAACGACAACGGCAACTGCTATAAAAGCAACGATCACTCTTTAGCGAAGTGCGCGGCGAAATAATGTAATTTGACCGAAACACCGATCACGCAGCTCATCGGCATTTTGTCGGCGTCAATTGCGCCGGTGATTGTGATCTCGGGCGTCGGCTTGCTCTTGCTGAGCATGACGAACCGCTACAGCCGCGTGATCGACCGGGCGCGTAAACTGACGAAGGACCTGGAAGCTCTCGACGAACCGAAACGGCGTGATCTGATCGTGGAAGAGCTGCAAATCCTCTACCGGCGTGCCCGGATTCTCAGGTTGGCGATTATCCTAAGCTCGGTCAGCATTCTCTTTGTCGGCCTGACGGTCTTTTCGCTGTTCGCCGCTCAAGTCTTTCGTTTACGGGCGGACTACGTCTCGGTGCCGTCTTTCGGATTATGCCTGATTGCGCTGCTCGGGTCGCTCTACTTCTTCATTCGCGACGTCAGCATCTCCCTGACGGCACTTGAGCTGGAGATCTTCCCGTACGTGAGACGCTCCTGAGGGACACCAACGATCGATTTTACTCGACGAATTCTTCGAGACCGGACGTGAGGCTGATTTCGCCTGCTTCGGCCATCTGGCGGGCCGTCGCGATCAGAGCCTGTTGAGCATTCTGCACATCCTTAATGCGGACGGGGCCCAGGGCTTGCATGTCTTCGGTGAGCATCTCACCGGCGCGCTGTGACATCGCGGCCAGGAAATGCTTCTTGATCTGAGGGCTGCTGCCTTTGAGCGCCAAGGTCAGGACCTTGCGGTCCACCTTGCCTAACAGCTTGCGCAGAGCGTCCTGGCTGATGTTCAGCAGGTCTTCGAACACGAACATGATCTGGCGGATTTCGTGCCCCAGAGTCGGATCGTCATTCGTAATTTCCTTGAGGATTTCTTCGCTGGTCGCGGGATCGATGCGGTTCAGCAACTCGGCCACGGTGCGCACGCCGCCGAACGATTCGAGACTGGATTCGCCAACCACGCGAAGCTTGGATCCGACGATTTTGGCGAGCCGGTTCGTGACATCGGGCGAAACCTGATCGAGAGCGGCCATTCGCCGTGCCACCTGGGCCCGCAGTTTCTCCGGCAACTCGCCCAGCACGCGGGCGGCTTTGCTCGTGTCGAGGTTACAAAGAATAAGAGCGAGGGTCTGCGGATGCTCGCGCTGAACGATCTTCGCCAACTGCTGGGCGTCGGCCTTGCGAAGCGTGTCAATATTGGACGAATCGGTGCCAACCGAGCGCAAGAGTCGTTCCGCCATCCTCTTGCCGGTCTCCGGTCCAAATGCCGCCAGCAACACCGAGGTGGCATATTCCACGCCGCCGGTACTGGCGGCCGAAGGATTCTCGGCTGTCGCCAGGAACTCTTTCATTACACTCTGTCGCTCGCCGTGAGTCATGCGGCCGAGAGTGCTGATTTCCCGCGTGAGGTCATGAACTTGCTCCTCGGTGAGTTGCCGCAGGATGGCCGCGCTCGCCTCGTCTCCCAGGCTGGTCATGAAGATTGCGGCCTTGCGCTTGCCCGGCACCAGAATTTCGGCATCGGCTTCCTGAGCCAATGAGCGGGTAGCCGGAGGAGGAGTAAGTGCTCCCGTAGCAGTTGCCATGCGAGGCGTGTGTAAGCAACTCGAGTTCCTTCCGGCGCTACCGGATTTGCGCTTTGTTTTGGCCGTCCGGGGGATATTTGATCGTCCCGCGAGGGTTTTACCGTCCGTTGGGCAGCCGAACGTATCGTCAAATTGTTGACGTGTCAATTCAGGCGACACCTACGATTCTGAAACCCTCCTGAAGCCACAGGCATTTGCGCTCCTGGCGAGTTGGAATCGCAAGTGCTAAATCGACTCCGACTAGATCGGCAATGAACCTTACTGGCGCCTTACTCGAAATCGACTCTCTCTTGGACGTGCCGGTCGCGCTGGAAGTGCGGCTCGGCTGTCGTCCGATCACGCTGGAGGCGATTGCAAAGCTGGACGTCGGTAGCATCGTTCCGCTCGACCGGGCGGCCGGCGAAACCTTCGATGTTTTCATTGGGGACCTCCTGCTGGCAACGGCGGAGGTGGTGATCGTGGATGAGGCACTGGCGATCCGGATTACGGACCTTTACTTGGGCGATGGTCCCGCCAATTCCACCAGTCCATTGTGAGGGGTTATGGAAGACGAATCCACCAGTTCACCGAAGGCGACCCCCGGATCGCTGCCGGAATCAGTTGCGGATATGCCATTGGACGTCCACGTGACCATCGGCCACACCCGTCTGCCCTTGCAGGATGTCTTCAAAATGATGGTTGGCTCGGTTATTGAATTGGGCCAGCCCGGCGATGAACTGGCCTCCCTGGTGGCCAATGGGAAGGTGACCGCCCGCGGCAGGCTCGTGATCATGAAGGGACAATACGGATTGAAGGTGGTGTCGAAGCTTTCCAATGACAAGTCAGGACGATAACACGCGAAAAGCTTCCGCTCTCAATGCGGAAGAGGAAGCGCAGGGAGCCGAGCGAGAAGAAGCTCTGGGCTCGGACACCATAACGCCATTTGATTTTCGCCATTCCAACCGGCTTCCCAATTCTCAGCTGAACCTGATTCAAGTGCTGCATGATTCATTCGTCCGCTTGCTGACGCAAAGCCTGTCCTTGACGCTCCGTTCCTTCGTGTCGGGGAACGTGATGTCGGTCGAACAGTTCGCGTTTGGAGAATTTTCTGCCCGGCTGCAATCGCCCACCTGCATCGTGTACCTCAGCATGCTGCCGTATGAGGGATATGCCGCGGTGGAAGTGAACCATTCGCTGCTGGCTCCGATTCTGGATCACGTGCTCGGTGGTAACGGGAAAATCGATTCCGAATTGGACCGGGAGCTTACCGATATCGAGAAGGGAATGCTCGAAGGGTTCTTTCGAATCATCCCGCACGATCTCTCCGAAGCGTGGAAACCGATCGCGTCCATTGGATTCGCGTTTGACTGCGTCGAGACCGAGCCGCTGCTGTCCAACCGCATCTCCCGCAACGAAGCCGTCGTCGTGGTGACTATGGAATTGCGCATCGGCGATAAGACGGGAAAAGTGAACCTGGCAGTCCCGTCCATTACTTTAAAAATGCTGCGGCACCGTTTCGACCAGCAGTCCACCACGAAACGGACCGAGTCTCCTGAGACGGAAGCTGCGATCAAACAAAAGCTCTCCGGGGCGTTGAGCCTGGATGTGGATTGCGCACTCGTAGGCGCCCGCATCCGCCTAAGCGACCTGCTCAATCTCAATGTGGGCGATTTAGTTGACCTGGGAGTCGAGTTTGACCGCAGGGGCTCTGTTCTGGTGAACGGCATCCCGAAACTCCGCGGCGAAGTGATTGTTGAAGGTGCCAGGCAGGCGCTGGTAATTGAATCCGCCTAACCCGCCGTTCTACTAACTGCAAACCCGCGAAGTCAACTTAAGCTAGCAGCGTACTGATGCCCTTCGCCAATTCCATTGTATTTACTCGTGTCCCTAATTTATACTGCCACTTACGACATTTAGCGACTAATTATGGTCGGCCACAGCAATCCAGTTGTCGAATTATATGAACTGGTACTCCAAAATCCATCGCTCTTTGGACGCTTGATTTACATCGCGGGCTTGTGGAATCCGGAAACGAGCCGCTATGACCGAGGTCTCCCCGATCGCTTTCGGAGCCCGGAAACAGACAAGGCGCTGGCGCGCTGGCACCAGTCCTTTTTCCTCGACTGGCTTTCGCAGTCGCTTGCCGAAAAAGAAAGAGACGTGGCTCTCTACTGGAGAAGCCCCGGTTCCCGGGATCAAGCTAAGACGGTCCGGGAAATGGGCGAAGCGGCGATTCCTCCGCTGGTCCGGTCCGAAGAACGGAAATTTTTTGTTCAGGACCTGACATTCATCCAGGCGATGCTGTAAGGGACCGGGACCGGCCCTTCCGGCCGTGCTCATGGCGAAATTTTCGGTTGATTCTCCCGAAAGGCGCCTGTGACAAGATCACCGGCGCTATTTACGCGATCGCTAATTGGCCGGGCGGGAGATGCCGTTCGATCGCTTTTCCTGAACCATCTGCCGGTAGCTATCCACAAGCCGGCGGGTGAGAATGGCCATGTCCCAATTCGCTTCTACCTCGGTACGGGCACGCTCGGCCATTTCGGCGGCGGCCTGTGGGTTTTCGATTAACGACAGCACGCGACCGGCAAATGAGGCCGGATCATCGGCCATGGCGCAGAACTCCCCGTCTTTTGCGGCCAGACCTTCGGCGCCTATATACGTGGAGACGACCGGAATCCCAGCGGCAAACGCTTCGAGCAGCTTTACCCGGACGCCTGAACCGCTCAGAACCGGGCAGACAAAAATTGCGTATCGGCTGAGGGGCACGCGAATGTCTTCTACATAGCCCAGCATTTCGAGCGCACCGGAATGCCCGTCGTAAACGTGAGGTGGAGGCGGGTCGGATCCGGCCACTACCAGCCGGGCCGCCGGCTGGCGCTCCAGAATCAAGGGCAGTACCGATTGAACGAACCAATCGACCGCTACGCGATTTGGATCATGGCGGAAACTGCCGACAAACAGCATTGTCAGCGGTTCGCGGCCGCAGGCGCGAAACTCATAGCGCGAAGTATCAATTCCGGCTCGCATGCCGGTGCGCAGCCGGGGCGCGAGATGCGGCGAGAAGGAGAGCAGGTAATCGCGATTCGCCGGTGTACAGACTTGAACCTGGTCCAGGCTCGGCAGTATACCGAGCTCATAGCGTAGCGCGCGAAGATACTCCACCCGCGCCTTGAATTCATCCATAACGCCCGCCCAGTGTCCCAGCCCGCGCCCGATCGACTGGAAATAGACGTCATGCTCGAAGAGCGCAGTCGCGATGCGCCTGTAACGGCCGGCGTACTGCGCCATGGGCGTATATTCGATCTGGAGAACGTCGATCTCGCGACGGAAGAGCTGGCGATGAATCAACCACTCGACGTCATCGTTGGCAAATTCGCGGACGGCAGACGGCAACAGCGAGCCGAATCCATCGGTCTTACCGCTGGGCCGGACGATCCACTCGGCGGATGCGCAGAATTCGCGCAGCTCCTGATTGTCCGCTTCCTGTTCCGCGGCTTCCAGCAACTCGATGACGTGCACCTCCGCGTGCTTCACCAGTTCCCGCAGCGTGTGATACATGAAGACGCCGCCGCCGTGCACCGGAGGACAGATGGGATACGGAGA
>CAZKQQ010000020.1:47223-50118 GCA_964554945.1 uncultured Solibacteraceae bacterium
GCTCGGGCATGGCTTCAATTGCCGCGAAGCGATCGCGATAGAAGCCACCAAGCGGGCGCAGGAACGCCTCTGTGTCGGAGATGCGGGCCTGGCTGCGCGCGTTGCGCCGCGAGGCGGCAGCGCGGGGAAGGCTACGAAACGCGCGCCAAAGGGCGCTTAGGTTCGGCCGTCCAGGAGCGTCGCCGAAGAGCACGCTCAGCACCGCTCCCGCCCAGGCAAACAGGAAATGCGACAACAGGCGCGGCGCCTCATGAATGTTCTTCCACGCGAACAAAAGATAATTCTTTTTGAGCACTCCCTGGATCACCGATTCGGAGAAGGTCTTGCTGATCGTGCCGCGGTGCTCGTGGTAAACAATGCTGCGCGGCTGGTAAAGCACTTTCCATCCGCGTTTCCAGGCCTGGTATCCGAGATCGGTGTCCTCCAGGTAGAACGGCGCCAGGAGAGAGTCGAACCCGCCCAGCTCGAGGAATTTGCGGCGGTCAAAAGCGCAGGAGCCGCCGCCGCCATAGAAGCAGGGAAACAGGTCGTCGATTTCAGGATCGATCCGGTGCCGCACTTTCAGACCGCCGTCCTGCCACCATCCTTGTGTGAGCCCGGTTTCCTCGCGCACTTTGTGGGGGTCGCTAAAAAAAATCTGGCAGGAGACGGCGAAAACATCCGGATCGCGAAAACCTTCGAGCAGCGGCGGGAGAAAGTCGGGGGCTACTCGCATATCGCTGTTCAGCAGGACGACGATATCATTGCGGGCCTGCCGGAATCCCTCATTCGATCCACCGCCGAAACCGCGGTTCTCGGAAAGCGCGATCAGTTTCACCGAGGGGAATGCGGCGCGCACGAACTCGGCGCTGCCGTCGACCGAGCCGTTGTCCACCACGATCACTTCGTTCTCGGCATGGCCGGCGGCAGCCTCGGCGACCGAGCCCAGATACTTTTCGAGCAGGTCTTTGCCGTTCCAGTTCGGAATCACAATGGAAACGGATGAAGCGCGGGCCGGCATGAAATCCGGATCCACGCGCCGGCGGCGGAATAGATCGCTCAGCAGAAGGGTGAGCAGCGCAACCATCATCAGGAGCGGCGACACCAGCAACAGGGGCACCGCACGAAGAAGACGCTTCAGGAAGGCCATGTTAACCGGAGGACTGATCCGGACCCAGGCCGAAGCTGCGGCCGAGCTTCACCCAACGCGAGGCGCGATACCCGTTCACCTGAGCTTGCAGACGCTGGGCTTCCTCTCCAACTCGCTGGGTCAAGACGGTGCGCTCTTCCATTTCACGGCTCAGGCGCGCTTCGATCTCGCGCGCCCACTGCACAGTGGAAAGAATGTCGGCTTCGAGTTCCTTTACCTTGGCTTCATATCCCCCGGCCATCCGGGCCGCATTCGCCTGTTCCCTGATCAGTTCCTCCTGCAGCTCCACGATGCGGGCGCGCCGCTCGGCGAGCTCGCGATCCAGAGACTCCGCCCACTGATTACTTCGCTCGAGTTCCTGGGCGAGCTGCTGGTGAATCTCGAGAAGCTTCTCGTGTTCGGCCTGCGCCTGGGCGAGCCACTGGTTCTTGGTTTCCATCTCCCGCTCGAGCAGGGCAATATGGCGCTCCCGCTCGCGGAGTACATTGGCCGCGCGCGGCACGTAAACGAACGTAGGGTTTCCCACCTGAGGCCGATGCGCGCAGACAGCGACGAAAAAATGGGAGTCGGCGGGCGCGGCATCGCGAGCGTCCACCCGCACCTCGGAAGTATTGCCTGCAGGGCACGGCTGGAAGGCGACGCCCTCCACGTGATTCTCCAAAAACAGCGCCACGTGCGGGAAGACCGCCGACAGCTCGCTGCGGAATTCCTCGAAATCGAATTCGTGCACGTGAAACGGATTCGCTCCGTGAACGCCGCGCGATTCGGTGTAATACAGCCGGTTGGGAGTAGAGACGATGAACTGGCCGCCGGGAGCGAGCAGGCGCCGCGCCTCCAGAAGGAGTCCGCGCCAGTCGGCGAGGTGCTCGATCACCTCGAAAGCCACCACGAGATCGAAGCCGCCATCGGGATGCGGCAGCGCCGTACAGGAAGCCTGTTCGAAGCGCAGGTTCGGCAGCGGGTAATGCTCGCGCGCGAAACCAACCGCTTCCGCCGCAATATCCGCACCAACCACTGAACTGGCGACGTGAGCCAGTTCCGCCGCACCATATCCGGCCCCGCAGCCGGCGTCAAGCACGCGTTTCCCGGCCGCAAGCCGGGCGGCGAAGGTGTAGCGCGCCATGTGCTCATTGAGGAGGTCGACATCGACCTGGCCCGGAATCAGCCGCTCGCCCGTGAATTCAGACACGGGGATTCTCCACAAGGGGAACCGATTCCGCAGGAGAAGGGTGCATGCGCGCGTTCACCTCGATGCGGCAAGGAAAATGAACATACCCGTAAACTCGCTGCTGCGACCGTTCTGTCTGGAGCGCGACTGCGTTATCAATCCAATCGCACACCGCGGAGCTCGCGAGCGTGCCTTCGGAAATCCAGGGCGAAAACGAGAAGGCTGCCGGGTACAGCTCGGGCAGATCGACATAAAAGTCCACGGTGACGATATCACCGGCGCGCATGGGCCGAAGATCGCAGCCTTCCCGCGCGGTGCTGGTACCGGCAAAATCGATTCCCAGCTGGTTGCGCACCAGGAATCCAATCAAGGGCCGCCCCAACTCATCGTTGGCGCGCACGCTGATACGGACCAGAACGCGCGACTCCGGCTCGAGCAAATGAAGAGGCTGGCCATGCTCATTTAGAACCGCGATTCCGAGAATCTCCGCGCGACCGTCGCCATGACGGTGATCGATGTTGGGTATGGTGTTAACTATGTCGGGCGGACCCGCGGTATCCGGCCGCAAGCCCCCGGCGGCGCTGCCGTGACGGATCTG
>CAZKQQ010000021.1:0-2304 GCA_964554945.1 uncultured Solibacteraceae bacterium
TCTGGGCTCGTACTACCAGCACGTCCGCGACCACGGTTGCTGAGTAGTTTCATCGCACAGACGGCATTCCTCCGCTGTCTGCCTCAAGATTCTTGCCATTTTTGGCTCACCTCTGATAGTTCTTTCCAGAAATGTTGAAGGAATGCGTGCGCCATTGCGATCTCTGCGAATCGGGAGATTCCGAAGGGATCGCGTTACGCGGCCCACAAGATCGAAAAGCGAGACATTCCACCTACTCTGAATCTCAGCGCGTTGACGGTTGATGCGTCAGGCAATGTGTGTATGGATATCTGTTTAGACTGCCGAACCCGCATGGGGCTGTCGGGTCAGGAAGTGATGAATTGAAATGGCTCTAGCACCCATGTTCTCTAACATGCCGGTGGTAGCTGTCGATTAACGAGTCTTTCCACTCGCGGGCTTGCGCAAGCTCCGCTTGGAGGGCGTTGACCTTCCCAAAATCACCGGCAATCACGGCCTCCATCTGCCGGTTGTTCAGCTCTACGATTGTTTTGATTGCGAGGCGAACATCTTCCATCAAGCCGTACTTGTCAGGGCATTCTCCGGGAGAGACTTGGGGGTGAGCCATAAACCACCTTCAAAAAGGAACCTGAAGTGTAATTCAAGAAAAGAATACTCATAGGTGATTGGGTCTGTCAACCGTCCCAATCCCCGGTATGCTGCGGTCGGGAGGTGTCCTCCCCACGTCTCCCACGCCCTGAGTGTAGAATGACGATCCCGGATTCCTAGAGAAAGCGTCGCCAGATTCTCAATTGGGAACGCCAAGTATTTCTTGCCTCCACCTGCGGAATCGATGGTTCACAATTGCAACTGTCTTGTCACGCTTGCTAGTGTTCCCAACTTGCGATAATAGCTTTGCATCCAAGAGCCATTTAAATCGTTAAGAGCGGCTGGCTCCTCTTCCTTGCGAATTGAGGAGCGGAATGCGAATCGGTGACGACCACGAGCCACGTTTTCGCGGGACTGATTCGGATGAGGCCGAACTCCCGATGAGGCAAAAACGGCGATCTATATAGTTGATCGGGAGAAAGGGCGAAATAGCAGGGGAAGCCTGCCGCACTCCACCCCCGAGACGAAAAATTCTCACAAAAAAAATTTCAGAAATCGCAGCGAGGGAGACCAAACGTAGCCCGCATGCGGGCTAGGAGGGCGGGAATTTTCGTGCAGGGTGGTACGAGGGTATCCACACCCCCGGCTTCGGTCAAAGGAACCTTCTCAGGCCGTGCCATTGGATTTTTGGCTCGTTCCTGCTGCGCTGCCGCGTCCCGGATCGAATCTGGCAACGGCGATCTAGACAGCCCGCTTTTGGGAATCAGACAGCCAGCGTTAGCCGCTTAGGGATAGGACTGACTCAGGAGCCATTCGGCTCCGGGGATGTAGCTGTTGGGGTCAATCGAAAGGGTTGTGAGCCTTGTGTCACGGATTGTGTCCCAACGGCAGTCAGAATACTAGTTTTGAGGGGATCTGATGCGCTCATACCGCTTTCCGCCGATACGAGCGGAACTCTCTCGGTTTGTGGGAGATGGAATGACCGGGTAGGAAGAGGTATGATGTTGCTTGTCCAACTTACAAGCAGGAGGTCCGCGGTTCGAGCCCGCGACCGCCCACCATTCCACGATTCGAAAGAGGGACGCAATGGGGATGCTGTCGAGACGGGCGTTGCTCGTTACGGTTTCCGCGGGGCTCATTTGTATTGGCGCCGCACTGCCCGCCACGGGTCAGGGTACGCCGATCCGGGTCTTCGTCTCCAATGGCGTGAAGACCGTGATCGACGATCTTCGGCCGCAATGGGAACACGCCGCCGGGCATCCGGTCGCGATCGAGTTCGGCACGACAGCGGTCCTGAAGCAGAGGCTCGCATCGGGGGAAGCGTTTGATGTCGCCGTGCTCACCTCCGAAGCGATCGCGGACCTGGCGAAGGATGGAAAGGTGGCCGCCGGGTCGCGCGCGGAACTCGCGCGCTGCGGTATCGGCATGGGCCTGCGCGCGGGCGCGGCCAAGCCGAATATCCATACGGCCGAAGCGCTCAAACAGACTCTGCAGAAAGCGAAGTCGGTCTCCTATGCTTCCGAGGGCGCCAGCCGGGCGTATCTCGATAAAATGTTCGATCAGTTCGGCATCGCAGGCGAGATGAAGGCCAAAACTGTGCTGACGCCGAGCTCGGTGAAATCCAACGAATTGGTGCGCGACGGGAAGGCGGAATATATTCTCACTTTGGTTAGCGAGATTCTCCCCGCGGCGCCGGGTGTGGAACTCGTGGGACCCTTGCCGAGCGAGGTGCAGAGT
>CAZKQQ010000021.1:2314-29551 GCA_964554945.1 uncultured Solibacteraceae bacterium
GTTAATTTTGCCGCAGGCGTCAGCGCCAAAAGCGCAAACGCCGAGGCCGGCAAGGCCATGATCCAATTTCTGAAGAGTTCCAGTGCGGCGCCGGTATTTAAGGCGAAAGGGTTGGAAACGCGCTAAGGCCTATTGCCGCGCTCGTCGAGCCACTGGTAAATACGACGCACGCCGCGCAGGTCGGCTCCGGGGCCGCGAATTTGCGGGAAATCTTTTTGATGTGACGTGAGATCCACCCGCTGGGCTGCGTCTTCGGCGCCGACCCCCTGGCGCCGCAGGGCAGTCACCTGAGCGGTCACATCGGTCAGGTAACTTTGAAACGCGGTGATGTGGCCCTTATCGCGAAACGGAACTCCGTGGCCGGGCAGCACCACGTCAAAATCGAGCTTCTTGAGCGTGTCCAAAGTGGCGACCCACTCATCGAAGTAAGCGTCACCCATGTAGGCGAGCCCGGTCTCCATCAGGTCACCCGTGCACACGATGCGCTCGTTAGGCAGGAACACCACGGTATCGCCGCCAGTATGTCCGCGGCCCAGGAAGAGGAGCTGAATTTCACGCGGACCTTCATGCAACACCAGCTTTGAGGCGTAAGTAACGTTCGGCGGCGTAGGCTTTACTTCCTGGAGTTGCTCCCAGGAGGTTTCGGCGGCGGCGAGTTGCCGGGTGAGCGCGGCCTGGCGCGCACTATCGGTCTCTACACCAACCTGCTTCTTGAGCGATTCGATCAGCGCCGGCACGCGCGTTCCTTGCGAGGTGCGGTAGGGCTCACGATTCAGCACATCGAAGGTCAGGATGGCGGTGCGCACGTACTCGTGCGCGACGATGTTCACCTCGGGGCCGAAGACGGAATTGCCATCGGTGTGATCGTAGTGGAAATGGGTGTTGACCACGTAGCGGACGGGCTTATCGGTGACGAGCTTGAGATCGGCGAGGAGAGCGCGCGCGGCGGCGGGGCTGGTGCCGTCATCCACCAGAAGCACGTCGCGCTCATTGACGATGACGGGATTGTTGCTGCCGGCGCCGCCGGTGGCATAGTACACGCCCTCGGCGATCTTTTCGAACTTGTAGGTCTTGCCCTGAATGACCGGAGACTGCGCGGACGCGAACAATGCGGACGCGATCGCGATGAGGACAGCACGCATGAGACGACCTCCCGGCCGGTCTGTGGGACGCGCTTGTTATTGACGCCGGAAGACCGACTCGTCCTTCAAGAGTTTCTCATAACGCGCCGGGTCCTGGTTGTTCTCCTCGCACTCGTATTCGCGCAGGCGGGCGCCTTCGCGACGCATGATGGTGGTGCGGTAAACCCACGGCTTAGTGAGCACCTTGGAATCTTCCATGATGGCCTCGTAGTTGATCATGTCGCGGTCGGCCATGGAGTAGCGCTCGGTGACGTGCAGCGCCTCGGTATGAAAGGTGCCGGCGCCGATCAGCCACGTCTTGTCGTTGAATCCGGTGACGTCGACGACGAGCGTATCGCCTTCCCAATGGCCGACCGAATCGCCCATGAAGGAAGGTTCAAGATCGTCCGGGTGCTTCACATTCATCGGGATGGTGCGCTGGGAATTCATGTATTCGTACAGCATCACGATGATTTTCGGCGTCTGGACGATTTCCATGGGAAACAGTCCGACCGAGGTGACACGCGGAACTCCGGGCTTGAGGCAGAAGGCCGTTGGATCGTCTATGGCGCGGCGGTTGAACGATTCGAGCACTTTCTTGGCGGCCCAATCCTGATAAGGCGCCGGCTCCCTGGCGGCCCGCCGCACCGGCCCTCCCGGTGGTGTAGCGGCGAAGGGATTCCCCGCCAAACCGTCGCCGTTGGCTTCTTCCCACGTGCCGCGGCGATTGCTGGCCGGCTGATAGATGCCGGTCATGTCAGGCTTTCCGTCCGTGGCGCGCGGCACCGGATACGTCTTCGGCGTCACCGGCTTGCTCTGGGCGGCCAGGAGCAGGGGCAGTAACCCGACTGTCAGCCAATAGCTTTTCATGAGCGCAATCTCCTCTGCCGCTTACGGCTGGTCGACGGCGGGGAGATTGCCGCCATCGCCGGTACCGGCCGGCGGTCCTGAGAACAGCTTCTTGCCATCGGCGAAGGTCACCTGCCGCGAGTGCGCCCAGTTCGTGCCGTCCCGAGCGCGCCAGCCGAACACGGTGACCGTATCGCCCGGTTTCATCGTGACCTCGCGTTTCCATCCGGTCCGGTACAGCACATTGGGAGGGAAGCCTTCAAATTTCCAGTTGGCTACGTTGCCATTACCATCCTTCACGTCCATGTAGAAGTGAATATGCGGGTTGGTCCATTCGACTTTAGTGACGATGCCGCTAAGAGTAATCGGCTTATTGGCATCATACTCGGCACCGAAAGAATGGTGAGCCCAGACGGCCGCGGACGATAGTATTGCAGCCGCCAGGAAAGTCCAGATTTTCATGCTTCGCGAGTCTATCGGATTCAAGGGGTCGGTGCAAGGGAGCGTTCAATATATTGAACAGCGGTGATCTGCGCCCGCACCGTCACGGTTCCGTACGAAAGCTCACGGAACGGCGAGTGCCTGGCGGCAGGCTAAAATCGCGCCCGGCGCGATATCTCGCGGCCGGCGGCCTTCACTTTATCGATGAGGAGAGATGTCTCGAACCAAGCGGCTTCGGTCGAAGAACCGTTCAGCGCCA
Source organism: uncultured Solibacteraceae bacterium (assembly GCA_964554945.1). Taxonomy (GTDB): domain Bacteria; phylum Acidobacteriota; class Terriglobia; order Bryobacterales; family Bryobacteraceae; genus PSRJ01. The sequence continues at coordinate 4,985 of CAZKQQ010000021.1, forward strand.
CGCCGGCCCCGACCTCGCCGGTCACGCCGTAAATCGGCGCAGCGATTGAGCGAAGTCCGGCCCGGTGCTCCTCGTCGGCGGCCGCATAGCCTTGCTGCCGAACCAGATCAAGTTCGCGGAACAGCTGGGTTTTCGAGGTGATGGTTTTCCGCGTGTACCGCGCCAGACCATGCTGCGCGACCACATCCAAAACGTGTTGCCTGGGCAGATGAGCCAGGAGCACTTTGCCAATCGCCGTCGAGTGCGCGGGTAATTCGCGTCCGATGTCACGATCTTCCCGGACGCGGTACTTGCGCACGCGGCCGGCCCACCGGACCGGAGGTTCGCCGGCCACCTCCACGGCATCGCGGACGAACTCAGAGCCCTCCACGCGGTCGACGATCAGGACCCGTCCGCGTTCGAGGACCCCGATTCCCGCAGACAGTCCGGTCTCGCCGGTCAGCTTGTAAAGAGCCGGCTCGGCAATGGAGCGGACGCCGATTTCGCGCAGCGCGCCATGGGCGAGAGCGACGGTTGTCAGTCCAATCTTGTAGCGGCCGGTGTGATCGTCACGGAACACATAACCCCGGCGCTCCAGGCGTTCCATGATATAGGAACAGGTGCTCTTCGGAATTTTCATGCGCCGGCTGATGTCGTTGTGGCGCAGCCCGCCGGGAGTCTGCTCCAGCATCTCCAGGATGGCGAGGGCGCGTTCGAGCGAGTTGCCGGCTGGCTTCATCCGCGACGATGCTAACAGGATGCAGCGTAGTTAGCGAATGTCCCGTCTGGAAGCTGTGAAATAAACGATCGCGCGTGCCGCCATCCCGGCGCCGGCCCGTTTTCGGACACTGTTGTAGCATTAGATTGATATGCGGATCCGGGACATTCGGGCCACCACCGTCACGGTGCCGCTGGAAGCTCCACTTCGCCATGCCAATGGATGCCACTGGGGCCGGTTTGTCCGTACGATCGTGGAAGTGGAAACGGATAACGGACTGGTCGGGCTCGGGGAAATGGGCGGCGGCGGCGAATCGGCCGAGGCAGTATTCCGGGCGATGAAGTCCTACCTGGTTGGACATGATCCGGCGCGGCTGGAGGAAATGCGATTCCTCGTCGCCAATCCCACGGCTTCGCTCTACAACAACCGGACTCAGGTGCTGGCGGCGCTGGAATTCGCGTGCCTGGACATTCTCGGACAGGCTTGGGGTGTGCCGGTTTCCGAAATTCTGGGAGGACGGCTGCGCGATCGCGTGCCGTTCGCCTCATATTGTTTCTTCCGCTATGCGAATTCGAAGACAGGAGGAGGAGAGGTCCGCGCGGTCGAACAACTGGTGGAGTACACCTGCGCGCAAAAGCGGCGGTGTGGCTTTACCACCCACAAATTGAAAGGCGGAGTATTCCATCCGGATTACGAACTCGAGGCCTACCGGGCGCTGGCCGCGGCATTCCCGGGCGACGCCCTGCGGCTCGATCCGAATGCTGTATGGTCCACCGAACAGGCAATTCGTTTCGGCCAGGCCATTGAGGACCTGCGCAATGATTATTTCGAGGATCCGGTGTTCGGTCTGAACGGTATGCGCCGGACACGCGAGATGGTGCGAATCCCGCTTGCCACCAACACCGTGGTCGTAAACTTCGAACAACTCGCCGCGAACGCGCTCCATACGGCGGTGGACGTTATTCTGCTGGATACCACGTTCTGGGGCGGCATCCGCGCCTGTGTGAAAGCGGCCGGTATCTGCGAAGCGTTCCAACTCGGTGTGGCTGTGCATTCGTCCGGGGAACTGGGAATCCAGCTCGCCACCATGCTTCATCTGGGTGCGGTCCTGCCGAACCTCACTTTCGCGGCGGATGCGCATTATCACCATTTGACCGACGATGTGATTGAAGGCGGGCTGATGCGATACGAGGAAGGCGCGATCCGCGTGCCAGATACACCAGGGCTGGGAGTCCGGCTGGATCGCGACAAGCTCCGCCAATACCACGAGCTCTACAGGCGCCTCGGCAACTATCCTTATGATCAGGATCCGGGGCGACCGGGGTGGACGCCGCTGGTTCCGAACGACCGCTGGGCGGATCCGAAGGATGATCGGCCAGTGGCGATCCCGTACTGATATGCGAAGCCGCCTGGATTTGACCGGTCGCGTCGCCGTGGTGGTGGGAGCCACTTCGGGCCTCGGGCGCGCACTGGCGGTCGGTCTGGCCGAACATGGCGCGCATGTTATTCCCAGCGGCCGTCGGGAAGAACATCTCGAAGAAGTCTGCCGGGAAGTGGAAGCGGTAGGCGGACGCACTCTACGGCAGCCCTGCGACGTGCGCGACCGGAAATCGATCGATGCTCTGCGCGATGCAGTGCTGGAACGCTTCGGCCGGGTAGAGATTCTGGTGAACGCGGCGGGTTACACGTCCAAGCAGCCGACCGCCACGATGCCCGAGGAAATGTGGTCGTGTCTGATTGATACAAATCTGAGCGGGACACTGCGGGGCTGTCAATCGTTCTACGAAGCGCTCAAGACAAGCGGCCGCGGGCGCATCATCAACCTGGCGTCGCTGGGGTCATTTCTGGCTTTTCACCAGGTGGCGGCGTACTGCGCGGCGAAGGCGGGGCTTCTTTCGTTCACGCGCAGCCTGGCATGCGAATGGGCGCGCGACGGAATCTGCGTGAACGCCATCGCCCCGGGCGTGTTCCCTTCGGAGCTGAATAGCGACTTCGTGCTCGATACGCCGCGCGGGCAGGAGATTCTCATGCGAACGCCCATGCGCCGGTTCGGCAACCCGGAAGAACTGGTCGGCCTGGCAGTCCTGCTGGCGTCGGATGCGGCAAGCTTCCTGACAGGCCAGTGCATCGCGGTGGATGGAGGCTATCTGGCCTCTGGAGTGAATTCGTAGGTGACGTAATGCGAAAGCTTCGTGCGCTTACGGTACTGCTGGCGGCCGCCGCGCTCCACGCAGAGAACGGCTCAAGTGCCTGGCTACGCTATGCCCCGCTGGCCGAAGCTGCGGCGAGAGCGTACCGGCAGGCGGTGCCTGCGACAGTTGCCGCGCTGGGCAGCGGAAAGCCGATCGAAAGCGCGCAACAGGAGCTGGTTCGGGGTGTCCGCGGCATGCTCGGCCGGACGCTTCGGCTCGAAACCCGCTTGCCCCGGGAAAGCGCGATCCTGCTGGGGACGCTCCCGGAAATCCAGAAAGCCGCGCCGCAGTTGCGTCTTTCCGGTCAAATCGAGCCCGACGGCTTCTGGCTAAAGGCAATTGACGCCGGCGGCATGCGTTACATCGTGATTACCGCAGCGAACGATCGTGGTGTTTTGTATGGCGCATTCGCTTTCCTGCGCAAGTTGGCAGTGGGTGAGACGATGGATCGTTTGGATGAAAAGCAGACACCCTACGCTCCGGTCCGCTGGGTGAACCAGTGGGACAATCTCGACGGCTCCATCGAGCGGGGCTACGGCGGCCGTTCGATCTTCTGGGAAGGCGGCCATGCGCGGCAAGACCTGGGCCGCGTCAGCGAGTACGGCCGGTTGCTGGCTTCGCTCGGCATCAATGGGTGCTCGATCAGCAATGTGAACGCCGATGCGCGGCTTCTCAGTAGCGATTTTACGGCGCAGATCGCCCGTATCGCGGCGGCATTGCGTTCCTGGGGCGTGCAGGCCGCAGTGTCGGTGGATTTTGGAAGCCCGAAAACTATCGGCGGATTGGAGACATTTGACCCGACCGATCCAAGAGTGGCCGCCTGGTGGAAGTCCAAAGCCGACGATCTATATAACGCGGTTCCGGATCTCGGAGGTTTTGTTCTGAAGGCGGATTCGGAGGGCCGGGTGGGCCCTTCCGCTTATGGGAGGACGCACGCGGATGCGGCCAACGTAGTGGCTCGCGCCTTAAAACCGCATGGTGGAGTACTCTTCTATCGCGGTTTTGTCTACGACCACCATATGGACTGGGAGAACCTGAAGAACGATCGCGCGCGCGCGGCCTATGACAACTTCCATCCGCTCGATGGCCAGTTCGATGACAACGTAATCATCCAGATCAAAAACGGGCCGATTGATTTCCAGGTTCGCGAGCCGGCGTCGCCGCTGTTCGGCGCGCTGGAGAAAACCAATCAGGCCGCCGAACTGCAGATCACCCAGGAGTATATGGGACAGGCGCGCTTTCTGGTTTTCCTCGTGCCCATGTGGAAAGAGACGCTCGATTTCGATATGGGGCCGGGGGCGGTAAAGGCGCTGGTGGCGGGTAGGATCTTTCATCGGCCCGCGGGGGGGCTTGTCGGGGTTGCAAATGTCGGGGTGGACGACAACTGGACCGCCAACCACCTGTCGCAGGCCAATCTCTACGGATTCGGGCGGCTGGCCTGGAATCCCGACCTGAGCGCGCGGCGCATCGCCGAGGAATGGACGCGGCTCACGTTTGGCGGCGATCCGAAGGTAGTCGATACGGTAAGCGGCCTGCTGCTCAAATCCTGGCGCACGTATGAAAACTACACTGGTCCACTAGGTTTGCAGGGGCTCACCGATATCGTAGGAAACCATTACGGCGTCTCAGTCGAAGCATCAGAACGCAATGGCTGGGGGCAATGGCACCGCGCCGATGAAAGAGGCGTCGGGATGGATCGCACGGTGGCGACGGGCACCGGTTATATTGGACAATATCCTCCCGCAGTGGCGAAGAGGTATGAGTCGCTCAAGACCTGCCCGGACGATCTCGTCTTGTTCATGCATCACGTCCCGTACACCCACAAGCTGCACTCCGGCAAGACGGTGATTCAAACCATCTACGATTTGCATTATGAAGGCGAAGAGGCTGCCGAAGGTTACGCTGCTGAATGGAGAGCGCTCACGGGCCGCATTGACGACCGGCGCTACCGCGAAGTGCTGTCGCAGCTCGAATACCAGGCCGGCCAGGCGGAGGTCTGGCGTGACGCCGTCAACAATTGGTTTTTGCGTGCTTCCGGGATTGCCGACGACAAGGGCCGCGTCGGGCATCATCCGAATCGCGTAGAGGCCGAGTCGATGAGGTTGGAGGGCTATGCGCCCGTATCCGTGACTCCGTGGGAGGCCGCGTCGGGAGGCCAAGCCGTGAGTTGTCCAATAGGCCAATGCGCCGCCACATTCCGCTACGACGGCGTCGCCGGGTGGTTTACATTGCGCGTCCAGTACTTCGATCAGAATAACGGTGCGGCGCACTACCGGCTGCGGGTAGGAAACCAGGTGGTGGATGAATGGGCCGCCGCCGCGCGCGTGCCTTCCGCCAAGATAGATGGCTCGACCTCAACCCGTCGCGCGGTTACGGGAATCGCTTTGCGTCCGGGCGATGCGATTCGGGTAGAAGGCCTACCGGATGGAGGGGAGAGCGCGGCTTTCGATTACGTCGAAATTCTGCCAAGCGAGAACTAGAATGCGATATTTCATTTGCTTGCCTCGTTCGGCCATCTCGGACGGGCGGGGCAAGCGTCATGAGTTTGTCAGCCGCGAGGTGCAATTCTCATCGCGGCCCAGGCAGATTTCGCGAGTGCCTGACAACGGCAAAAGGCACGTCCGCCCGGGCACGCTTCAAATCACCGGCGCCGGGAAACAATTATGAAACCTGTTCCTCCCAATCAACAGCGGGCTCTCGTCGACCGGCTCATGCAGGCTTGCGGCGGCGCTTATCCGCCCGAGACGCGGCGGAAATATTTCATCAGCGGCCCGCAATGGGCGGCCTCTTACCAAGGCCAAGCCTTGTTTCATGCGCCGACGCGGTCCGCGATCGGCTTTGAGGACGTCATTCGCGAGTACGGCAAGCTTGGTATTGCGCACTGGTGCACGCATGACAGCGATGTAATTCCGGCCGAGCAACTGGGCAAGGACGGCCAGCATCAGATCGTTGCCCGCATTCAGAAGGCGCTCGCGGATCAGGGGCTGAAGTGCTCCATGGTGACCACCGAGACGTTCTTTCACGAAGTGTTTGCGCCAGGACCCGCGGCCGAGTCGCCGGAAATCCGGGAGTACGCGGCGTTTCGCGTGCGGAATACAGTCGACATCGGTCACGAGCTGGGCGCTCAGTTTGCGGTTTACTGGCCGGGTTCGCTCGGCTACTACACACAGGGAGCGGTTGAAGAGACGGAGACGTTGCGCTGGTATGCCGACGCGCTCAACGCCGCCTGCGAGCGCGATATCGAGGTGGCTAAAAAGAAAAACCGCCCCACGTTAAAGCACTGTCTGGAGGCCAAGCCTTTCGAACCGCAGGCGGAGATCCTGCTGCCCACGAGCGATGCCATGCTTGCTTTCATTTCTTCGGGTCTGCTCCGGCATCCGGACATGGTCGGTTTAAATCCCGAGTATCTGCATGAGCTAATGTGGGGCGGCGCGCCCCGTGCGGCGCTTGCGCGGGCGCTGGTGGCGGGCAAGCTCTGGCACTTCGATATCAACGACGGGTATCGATTGAAGCACGACGTCGACATCGGGGTGGGCCTGGTGAATCCGCTTGACTGGCTCAATGTGTTGGTGTTGCTCCGTGCCCACGGCTTCGAAGGCCCGTTCAACCTCGATTTCAAGCCGCCGCGCACGACAAGCAATTATGGCGTGTTCGCCGTGAGTTTTCCTTCGGCCGTCGATCGGTTCATTACGCTGTGGGAAATGGCCGGCGAAGTTCGCGAAGACGCGATCATTCGGGAGGCCACCGACGCCTTGAAGGCGGGGTCGGGAGTGGCTGCAGGCACCGACGCCAAGGCGATCGCGGAGGCCAATAAAGAGTTGTTGACGCTGCACGAATTAATCGCGCATCGCCTGGTGCAGATCCTGCTGGGGCTGCACCGTGGGCGGCGGTATTTGACCTGAGACACCCGTTCGCTGACAATGGCGGTTCGGTTCACAGAACCACGACCGTTAGGGAGCGAACCCGACCGAATATGTACTGGCTAGGAATTGATGTCGGCACCGGCGGCACGCGCGCTCTGCTTATTGACGAGCAGGGCAAAGTCCAGCACGCGTGCACGGCGCCGCATGAGGACATGCGCATGGAGCGGCCGCTGTGGGCCGAGCAGCGCCCCGAAAATTGGTGGGACGCCGCTCAGCGCGCGGTACAGGGCGTTCTCGCGCAAGCCGGAGCCTCCGGCCGGGACGTCCGCGGCATCGGGCTTTCCGGCCAGATGCACGGCCTGGTAATGCTTGACTCTTCCGACCACGTAATCCGTCCCGCGCTCATTTGGTGCGATCAGCGCAGCCAAGCGCAGGTGGATGCGATCAACGCAACCGTCGGCAAGGAGGTGGTGCTGGCTGCAACTGCCAATCCAGTCCTCACCGGGTTCACGTTGCCCAAACTGCTATGGGTGCGCGATCACGAACCGTCTTTGTATGCGAGCGTAAGAAAAGTTCTGTTGCCGAAAGACTACGTGCGCTTCCGCCTCACCGGCGAATACGGAAGCGACGTGTCCGACGCTTCCGGGACTGCTCTGTTCGATGTAGTGCGGCGGCGCTGGTCGTACGAACTGGCGAGCCGGCTCGGCCTGGATCGCTCTATTCTTCCGGCGGTGCAGGAATCCGATGCGGTGTCCGGAAAGATTTCAGTTGCGGCGGCGGCAGCGACGGGCCTCGCGGCGGGCACTCCGGTGGTCGCCGGGGCCGGGGATCAGGCGGCAAGCGCCATCGGCAATGGCATTGTTGAGCCGGGGCTCGTGTCGTGCACGGTTGGAACCTCCGGAGTAGTATTCGCGCACATCGCGTTGCCGGCTTATGATCCACCGGGACGCGTCCACACGTTCTGCCATGCGGTCCCGGGAGCCTGGCACGTTATGGGCGTGACGCAGGGCGCAGGCCTCAGTCTGCAGTGGTTTCGCAATCAACTCGCGCGCGGAATGGAGTATGATGCGCTCACCGCGGAAGCGTCCCAGGCTTCGGCTGGCTCGCACGGCTTGTACTGGCTGCCCTACCTGATGGGCGAGCGCACGCCGCACCTGGACGCGGCGGCCCGCGGCGGTTGGATCGGTTTGACGGCCAGCCATACGCGCGCCGATTTGATCCGCTCGTTATTAGAAGGCGTTTCTTATAGCCAGAAGGATTGTCTCGATATTATTGAGCAGATGGGCGCGCCCGTTACCTCGGTACGAGTCTCCGGTGGCGGCGCGCGCAGCGGCTTCTGGCGGCAGATGCTGGCGGATGTCTTCGGCAAGCGCGTGGTGATCCTGGAAACCCAGGAAGGCTCGGCGTACGGCGCGGCGCTGCTCGCGTTGGCCGGAACTGGCGCGAACGGCTCCGTGAGCGAGGTTTGTCAGAAGGCGATTCGCGAGGTCGATTCAGTGGAGCCGCGGCCGGCGGAGCAGGAGATCTATGCGCGCGGGCACCGGACCTATCAATCGCTATATCCGGCGCTGCGCTACTCCTGGAAGACGGGCGAGTAGCCGGTCCCAGTCATTCCTAAATTACGTTAGGGACAGTCCGCGAGCCTAGTTTTCACGAATCAGCGCTCCGCTGAATCCGAATGCACTCCACGTCCGAGGTCGCGATGAGTCCTTTATCCATCATCGCTTCCACCTCGGGAATGAGCCGGTTAATATTATTGGCGGTGTCGACGATCGTCACCACAATCGGTTGATCGTGGCGCATTAAATGAGGGCGGTGGATTTCCGCTGTTCCTCCGTAGCCCTCGATGCCGCGAAATACCGTAGCCCCCGCGATGCCGAGTTCTTTAGCCCGCGCGACCACCGCTTCGTACAGTGGCCTGCCGTTGTGCCGGTCGGTTTCGGAAAAGTGCAGGCGTAGCAGTTGGCCTTTGTTAGCCGTTCGCATGGGCAGACTCCGGCCGCGCGTGAACCAGGCGGATCACGTCGACATCCGACAGCACGATCAGCCCGTCCTGCATCATCGATTCCACCGCGTCGATGGCGCGATTCAGTTTTTCCCCGGTATCTACAACCGAAATCATCACCGGCAGATCATGCGAGAAGTGCAGCGGGCCGCCCTGGTGCGTGTGACCCTTGGCGCCGTAACCAAGGATGCCCCGGTACACGGTGGCGCCCGCAACATCCATGAGGCGCAGGCGCTTCACAATGGCATCGTAGAGCGGCTCGCCTTCCCATTGGTCCGATTCGCCCAGGTAGATGCGCATCAGGCGGGCCTTGCCTTTGAGCTCCATATGCGGCAATTTCGTTTCAGGCGCGCTGTCCGGGGTGGCGGCCTTAATGATCTCGGTGTCCTGCACCTCGATGATTCCGTCGGTCACCATGTCATAGAGCGTCGGCAGGAGTTCATCGACCCGCCCCGCGGATTCGATGAACTCGATGCGAATCGGCATGTGACGCGTCAAAACTTCGATTTTGGCGGTATGCATCACCTGGTGTGCGCCGAAGCCGGCCAGCGCGCGCGTGGCCGTGGCTCCCGCGACACCCTTATGCAGCAGGAAAGTCAGAATCGATTCGTACAGGGGACCGAGGTGATGCTGCGCATCCTCGTTCACATAGATCGTGACCTTCTTAGCAGTGCCCTTCTCGAGCATATCCCTACCACCTTGAGCGTAGCATCCGGCAGCGTGCCTCAATCCTCCGGCGGCGTTTGCAGTGCCGAAACCTGCTGCACCGCCATCGCGATCTCGGGCAAAATTCCAAGTTTCATGTAAATCGGCCGCACCTCGGCACGAATCGCGGGCAGCCGCCGTGCGAACCAGGCGCTGGCTGCCAGCACCGCCGCTCCGCACCAAAATAGCGTTGCCGGCGCGCCAATCCGCGCCGCAAGCCCGCCCGCGAGCAAGCTCCCGAAAGGCGCCATCCCCAGGAACGCCATCCCGTAGAACGCCATCACGCGCCCGCGCTTTTCGTCTTCCACGACTGTCTGCAGAATCGTGTTGCTCGAGGCCATCTGCTGCATGAACCCGAAGCCGGTTATCGCCATCAAGGGCAGCGACAGCCACAGCGTCCGCGACAAGGAGAACGCCATCAGCGAGCCACCGAACAGCGTCGCACAAATCGCGATATACCTTCCGAGCCCGAGCACGCTCTTGCGCATGGCGAGCAAAATGGCGCCTACCAGCGCCCCGACTCCCGATGCCGCCATCAGGAACCCCAGGGTGTGCGGCCCCCCATGCAAAATATCCGCCGCAAAGATCGGCATCAGCACCGAGTACGGAAACCCGACTAAACTGACGATGGCTAGCAGCAACAGGATCGACCGGATCGGCACCGACTCGACTACGTAGCGCCAGCCCTCGTGCAGTTCTTGAAAAACATTGCGCTGAGGAGCGCGTGTCTGGGGCACGGTAATCTTCATCATGAGGAGTGAGGCGATTACCGCCAGGAAGCTGACGCCGTCGATCAGAAAGCAGTAGCCCTCGCCGTAAACCGAAATGATCACGCCCGCGATTGCCGGTCCAACCAGACGGGAGGCGTTCACCATCGAAGAATTGAGCGCGATGGCGTTCCCAAGATCCTCCCGGTGTTCCACCATCTGTACGACAAAGGCCTGCCGCGCGGGCATATCGAACGCATTGATTAATCCCTGCATCAACGATAAGAGCAGGATTTCCCAGATATTGATAATGTGCGCAAGCGCCAGTCCCGCCAGCGCGAATGACTGGATCATCGAGAGCGCCTGGGTCACCACCAGCGTGCGGTGCCGGTCCCAGCGGTCCACCCATACCCCTGCGATCGGCCCCAGAAAGAACATCGGAATCTGCCCGGCGAAGCTCACCAGCCCAAGCAGCGTGGCTGAGTCAGTTAAGCGATAGACCAGCCAGCTGGTGGCGATACGCGTCATCCATGTGCCTATCAGCGATACAGTCTGCCCGCCAAAAAACAGCCGGTAATTTCTCGACTTCAGTGCGCGGACTGCGAACGCCCAATCGGCCACGGTTCTATTGTCGACGGATGCCAGCCCGGTTTCAAAATCGGTTTGCCTGATTACGCCCTGATGTACAATAATCGACGCCATGAATGTCCATGCTGCCTTGATTCCGTGTGCCGCTGCACTGTTCTTGCAGACCGCTCCAGCCGCCGAAATGAAGCCGATGATCGACAACGAGCGCGTTCTGGTCTGGGATGTGCCTGCCGGCCAGAATATGCCGGGACCGGTGGCGCGGCACGAGTACGATGCGGTGAAGATTCGGTTTACTCGAAACTCGGGCACCGCCATCTTCGAGCCGAAAGGCTCGAAGACCGCCGATTCGCCAGGCTCCATGCGCACTCTGGTAATTGCTCTCAAGGATCATCCGGTGCCTGCGCTGCAGAATACTTCGGGATTTGCCCTTGCGTTTCCGCGCCCGGGCGTGAAGAAGTTGCTGGACAATGACCGCATCGTCACCTGGGAATACACGTGGCAGCCCGGCAAGCCGACACCGATGCACTTTCACGACAAGGATGTCGTCCTAGTCTATCTGGATGACGGTTCGCTGCAGTCCACTACCCCCGATGGTGAAAACGTGGTGAACGACTATTCGTACGGGCAAATCAAGTTCAATGCCCGCAACCGTGCTCATTTCGAACTGCTCGTGAAGGGCAGCCAGCACGCCATCATGACGGAGTTGAAATAACAGGCTCATCATGCGTCGTGCTCTCTGCGTTCTGGCATTCGCAGCCGTGGTGATCGCCCAAAACCGGGGCGGCGCTCCCAATCCGGTGCCCCCGCGTGCCGGTGCGCCGATCGATGTGACCGGATACTGGGTTTCGCAGATAGTGGATGAATGGAGGTTTCGCGTGTCGCCGCAAAAAGGCGACATCCCCTATCTTCCGCTCAACGCGGAAGCCCGCCGCGCCGCCAACGCGTGGGATCCCGCCAAGGACGAAGCCGAAGGCCACGCCTGCCGGGCGTACGGCGCGGTCGGCGTCATGCAACGTCCCGGCCGGCTACACATCACCTGGGACAACGACACCACGCTGCGCATCGATGCGGATGCAGGAACGCAGACTCGCCTGCTGCACTTTGGCCCAACTCCCGCGCAGCGCGGAGAAGCCACGGCGCAGGGTTACTCCACCGCGCAGTGGCAGGTCTCCGGACGCGCCATGCTCGATCTCGGCGGTCTCGGCTTCGTGTCGGGCGGCGGCCCGGACGCGCGCACCGGGCGCAATGGCTCCCTGAAGGTGGTGACCACTAACCTGCTTCCAGGTTATTTGCGTAAGAACGGAGTCCCATACAGTGCCACCGCCGTGCTGACCGAGTACTTCAACCGTCTCTCAGGGGCGGAAGCAGACTCTTACCTGCTGGTAACCGCGATGCTCGAAGATCCGGCCTATCTGACTCAGCCCTTCGTCCGAACCTATACGTTCAAGCACCAGGCTGATGCGACGGGCTGGGATCCGACTCCCTGCTGGCCGCGTTAGCGTTCGCCGCCGTACATGTGCCGCACGTCCCGGTTATTCTCCTGGCACATATATTCGTATAGCTCTTCTCCAGGAGCCCACCGGATATTCCAACCACCCGACCACGGTTTCGTATACGCGCCCGGGTCGTCAATGATGGCTTCGTACCGCAGGTTGTCGGAGTCGGTGCGCGTGAATTTCTCAATGAGGTGAAGCTGTTCGGTGTGCGGAATGCCTTCGCGGCTCAGCCAGAACCGTTCGTTGAATCCGACCGTATCGACAACCAGCGTCTCCCCTTCCCAGTGACCCACGGAGTGCCCGAAGTACGAAGGATCAAGGTAATTGGGATGCGGCCGGCCGTCCATGTAAAACTCGCGAAACGTGTGCGGGCCGCCGACCTCAATCATGTAAATGATCTTTTGCTCCGGCACGTCCACCAATTCAAATCCGTACGGAGTATGAAACAATCGAGGCCCCCCCGATGGCTTGCAGCGCACGTGCGGATCATCGGCCGTCAGCTTAGCCTGGCGATAGTCGTACAATGCGCGGGCCCAATCCTGGAACGGAACCTCGCTCACCTTCAAGTTACTCGGCAGATTTTGTCCGGGGTTATCCAAGCCGCGCGCATTGGTGGCGAGAGTAGTGCCGGCCATCCCGCTCCAGTCGCCCTTCTCACCTGGCAAGGGTCCGAGGTTGACGCGGCCATCCGGCCAGTGGGGTGTCGGTTGGGCAGGCCGCCGAGGCCCCCGGCCGCGCCGCGGGCCCACGCCGCCGATTCCCGCATTGGGAGGAGCCGGGAATTGGGCAAACACCGGCGCCGCAAGCCAGCACACCACCAAGCCGGCCGCAGCCCACGTTGCCGTCCGCAATACACCTCGATGTCGCACCCTAACCCTCCTCAACCCATCTCCTGTGTTCCCGCAACACTCTACTGATTGTTTGGCGGAGCGCTGCCGGTCGGTGGATTGAGAGCTTCGCTCGACGCGGCTCCCAATTTCCTGCCCGTGTTCGCCATCGTCACCGATCGCGCATTGCCCTGGTTGGTCCCATCTTTCGCCATCGTCCCCTCAACCTGGACCACATCGCCGACTTTCATTGTGTTCCTCGTCCACCCGCTCCGCTGCAGCCCGTTGGGCGGGCCCATCTCAAAGGCCCAGTTCGTGATCTTCCCACCCTCGTCGGTGACGTCGATGTAAAAGAATACGTGCGGATTCGTCCAATCCACCTTCGTGACGGTGCCCTTTAAGGACACCGGCTTCTTGCTGTCATATTCCGCCGCGAACGAATGGTGTGCCCGCAGCGGCGCAACAGCCAGCAGCAAGCCGAAACTCAAAGCGAATAAACCCAGAGCGCGCGATCTCATCATTGCTCTCCTATGTTCAAGAGAAGACGTTGGCCGACCCGCCGGCCGTTACCTCGGGCCGCCGATCTTCTTGAGTCTAAACAAACCGGTTCCCGTTTCCAAGCCCATCACTTTCCCACCATATGCGGTTCGTCCAGCGGATTATCCTGGCAAAAGTACTGCTCGATTTCCTCGTTGGGAACCCACTGCAGCGTCCAGCCCCCGCTCCAGGGCCGCGTATATGCTCCTACGTCGTCCACCGTTACCTCATACTTCAGAGTGTTGAAGTCGGGCCGAGAGAAGCGCTCCGCCAGCTTGAGGTTCTCCGTGTGCGGTAGGCCCCCGTTGCTGAACCAAAACCGCTCGGCATAGCCCACCGAATTGACCACCAGCGTCTCCCCTTCCCACTTGCCGCTGGAATAGCCGAAATAGGTGGGGCTTTCGTCCTCGGTCCCGGGTAGCGGCCGGCCGTCAAGATTAATCAGCCGCCAGTTGTGATTCCCGCCCCCCGACATCACAAAGATCCGTTGCCGGTCGGGCTGTTCGAGAAATTGCACTCCATGCGGCACCATCATCATGCGCGGACCGCCCGGCGGCAGGCAACTGACCATCGGATCATCCTTCAACAACATGCGCTGGCGGTACTCATAGAGGCCTTTGGCCCACGGCTGGAAAGGTGCCACCTTCCCGGCGTCCGCCAAGTTCGCCAAAAGGCCATTCGCGTTCATCCGGATGCCGCCGGCCGTGTTCTCCACCAGTGACGCCGCGCTGGGGTACGCCCAATATCCTTTTTCTCCCGGCACCGGACCGAGCCGCGGATGCCCATCCGGCCACTTCGGCGTCGGCTTGGCTGACTGGCTGCTTCGCGGCGCCACCGGGAGCGCTTCCCCGGTCGGCGCGGACAATTTCTTGCCGCCCGCCAGTGTCACCGTCTTGACCTCGGCCAGCTTGCTTCCATCGCGCGCCAGATTGCCCTCTACCGTTACCGCATCGCCGACGTGCAGAGACTCGCGCGTCCACCCGCTTCTCTTTAATTCTGACGGGCTGGCCAATTCCAGGGCCCAGTTCGTCACAGCGCCGCCGGCCTCCCGCATATCCATGAAGAAGAATACATGCGGATTGTTCCACTCGAACTTCGAGACGGTCCCGCGCAACGTCACAGCCTTTTTATCGTCAAACTCCGCCGATAACTCGTGATGTCCCCACACGGGCATTGCCGCCAGATACACCCCGAATACCAGAAACTGGAGCGTTCGCCATCTCATGATTACGGATCCTTCTTCCCGAAGTTTTTCGCCAGGTAATCGACGATAATCGAAAATTCCTCATCGGTAACGGGCGCGCCTTCAAAAATCATTCCCTTGATGAGATCGCGCCATTCTTCCTTGCTCAACTCCTGACCATTGAGCTTCTCCAGGCTATGGCAATATGTGCAGACGTCTTCCACGAGTTCCCGGCCGCGATCCTTCTTCCCGAAATTCTTGGTCAGATAGCTGACGACGTCGGCAGCCTGCGATTTCGTCAGCTTGGCCCCGAAGCCGATCATCTCGTTCACGATATCGTGCCACTGCCCGCGGTCCAGCTTTTTATCTGTGACCACGTCCAGCGCATGGCAGGTCGCGCATACCCGTTGTACCGTTTTCCGTCCCGGGCCTTGCGGCAACCCACTCGCGCCCAATGCGACTTGCGCGCCGCACAGGACCGCGACCGCGCCCGCCAGAACCACGACCGTAAGGGAGCGGCACATTAGTCCCGTGTGACTTTGAAGTCGCCCTTGACCGAACCCTGTGTCCAGGTGCCTGCGATCGTCCGGTTATACGAGCCCAGGTTATCGATCTTGCCGTCGATCACAATATGAACCGGATTCCCCGACTTGTCCTTCCCGTCCGCTTCGAAGTGCACCGTCCATTTGTTCGGATCCATCGTCGCTTCTTTGAAGGGAACTCCGTTCGGTCCTGGGTTAATGGTCCCTTCGATGGCCTTCGAGTTCCATTTCATGTACAGCAGAACCGGATATCGCTCCGTGGCGCTCGGACCCCAACTGCCATGCCACGACCCTGTTAGGGGATGTCCTTCCTGAGCGATTGCGGAAACAATCAGGGAAAAAGCCGATAGACCCACTGCAAGGACAACTGTCCTTCGCATCATTCCTCCCACGCCTCTTAGGCTTCATATCCTGTATCACTTCGCTCGCGGGATTGTCAACCGGATCTGAGTTTGCGGCCCGACAGCGTCCCGCTCGTAGCGGCGCAAGAGCTTTCAGCTACAAGGCAGGAGACGCTAAGTCTAATTGCCCCACCGTCGTCCCGCGCTTTAAGTAGATCAGGTGCGTGAAGTTCTCGGTTGGAGTTGTTGCTACGCTTACAAGTTCCCACCCGTCCCGTCCGGCTACGTTCAGGAACTCCTCCAATAACAGGATCTTGCCACTGTCCTGCACATTGAACTCCCGCACCATGTACTCCCAGACCATATGCGTTACCAAATCGTTTTTTAGTCCGACACGGAACCGCGCGCGCAGCAAGCGGATCCACATCGGTCAATAGACTTCGGAATCAACACGGCAACTAACACCATAGCCGATTATATTAGTGCGCCTCAATCATATTTTTCGCCCGCCCTCTTGACACAAATTGCGACCTATGGCAATCTAAAAATCGGAAAAATTCTCTGAGAGGGATCGGGAAGGCTCTCCCGGCAACGGCTGTAAGCAGCCGCCCCTGGAAGCTCCGAGAACGCTTCCAGCCTCCTGCCGTCATCAGAGCCTCTCTCGTCCTCTCGCCCAAAATCCAACGAATGAGTTGAGAGGAGCTTATGTTGAGCACGCTAGTAACGAACGATGTTCGACAGACGTTGGATCAGTTCCGCCGTTCTGTCGACCAGATGTTTGACAATTTCTATGGCCAGTCGATCCCGTCTCCGTCTAACGCGAGCAGTGAACGGAGCTGGACTTTCAGCCCCGTTATGGAGTCCGGCTGGAATGACAATTATCTGAACCTGCGCGTCGTCCTCCCAGGAGTCTCCGAGAAGGATGTGAGAATGACCGTGCAGAATAACCAGCTCGTAATTGAGGGCGAGCGCAAAATTCCCGAGGGTTTCGAGAAGAACGCCTTCACGCAGCTTGCTTATGGCCAGTTCCATACGGCGCTCACCTTACCAAGTGGTCTTGATCTGGATCATGTGAATTGCCGTTTGAACAACGGCGTTCTCGATATCCAGGTGCCCATCGTAGAGGCCAGCAAACCGAAACAGATCCAGATCCAGACCGGTGAGCAACGCAAGGCCATCCACGCCTGAGATGAATGAGCGGCGGTGCTCTCGCCGGGCACCGCCCACCTAAAAGGAGATGACAATATGCGCAGCTTGGTATTTTTCGCAGTTGCCGCTCTCCTGACGTCTGTCAGTGCGAGAGCGCAGCAATCGACCCACACGGAAGGACTCGCGTGCTTTGAGAATCTCGCTCCGCCCGAATACCCCAAAAACGCGCTGCAGGCCCACGTGGACGGTTCCGTCTGGACCACGATACACGTCAGCCCGCAGTCCGCTCCCGAGAAGATCGAAACGCAACTCGTCTCCGCTTGGGACAAGGCAGCTCAACTGCTCACCCCTCCAGTAGAGAAAGCCATCCGCGCGGCTAAGATCAAGCCGGCGTGCGCGGGCCAGACAGTCTCCGTCGTTTTCCGATACCAGCTTTACGGCGAGGCAACGCCGGACCCCAAAGTGACCTCGCGAACGGAAGCCCCGAATCTCATGTGGATCGAGAGCCAGCCCGCCGGCCCAAATGAGACGGTGGGCAAGTCTCACTCCGGCGCTTGATGCATCGGCGCGGCCTGAGATCTGCAGAGACTTCTCTCTCAGGCCGCTATGGGCTCTCCGCCCGCGCGGACAATGTAGCGCGAAAGTTCACTGTCCCAACTGATCGCTACGGGCTGGCCGATCACTACACTTACGTTAAACGGCAGCAGCGAACCGCTGACGCTAGGCGTACAAACGATGCGATCTCCGACTGGGAGCAATTCCAGCGGGAAAAACTCGCCCCCTGAATGGACTTCGCAGCCCCGTGTCAGAAGCGCGGTCTGCCAGACTGGCAATGGGCTGTCGGCCATCGTCGGCGCCTCCTTTGCGGCAATTCCCAGGACCCGTACTTCGACTGTACGCACACAGCTTGAATCATCTCAAGATGATCTTTTGTTATGACGCGCGAGAAGCTCGTCGGTCTCGCGCAACGTAATTTCTATCGTTCCGCGCCAGCTCGCTCAGTCCACTGTTTTCCACGATACCGTCAAAAGGTAAATTTCATCGCGAGTTGGAGAATACGCGGATCCTCCGCGCTGGTGATGTTTCCGAACGTGCTCGGGATACTGAGAGTAACCGACGGATTCTTGAACCGGACGCCATTCAGCAAATTGAACGCTTCGACCCGGAACTGCAGGCTCTCGCGTTCCCCAATGCGGAACTCCCTAGCCATAGCAACGTCGAACTGGAAGTATGTCGGGCCGAGAACGTTGAATACACCCATATTCCCCAGCGTTCCCAGCGCAGGCTGCGCAAACGCAGCCCCGCTCAACCAGCCGACACAAGGCGTAATATTCGCGCAGGCGGCGCCGCGATTTGCCGCCGTAGTGTTGGCATTAACCTGGTTCGGACGCTCGTTCGCAGTACTAAATCCGAGCAGCGCCTGGTCCAGGCCCGAGGCTATCGATAGGGGCGATCCCGACCGGTACACGTAAATCGTCGACAGCGACCAACCGGAGGCTGTCAGGTCCAGCGCCCGATTAGAAAACTTCGGCATGCGCGCGACCATGGTGAGGTTGAGCAGGTGCCGTCTGTCCTGAGAGCAGTTGCCGATATCCAGATTGCGATTGCTCAGATGGACGTAGTTCGAGGCCGGATTGGGGGTTGTGGTTCCGTTATTTGCCAGGCCGATGCAGTGTGACCACGTATAGTTGGCTTGGATGTTCACGTGGTTGCTGGCGGTCCACTGAGTCTTCAAGAGCAGACCGTTGTAACCGGCCGTGCCGCCATCATCGTAGGCCGTCAGGTTGGAAATCGCGGCCGCCGCAACCGGATTCGCCAGGTTCAATACGCGCCGGGCATTGACATTGCCGACGGTCGAGCACGGCCCGGGCGCCGTCAGCCCGTATTGTCCCGCCCCGCACGTGCCGGGAATGAAAATGGGCGGATTGTATTCTACGTTGTCCCACAAGTGGATCGTGTGACTCCCGACGTAGCTTGCCGAGGCGAACCACCGCGAACTGAATTGCCGCTCGATGGACGCGTTCCAGCTATACACTTCCGTGGTCTTGATATTCGGGGGCACGGGCACGTAAACGGCTCCCACGGGAAACTTGCCGATCGGCGGATTCGAAATGTACGGGAATGGATTGCCTCCGGGCGTCGTGCTCCAGGGAGCGGCCAGCGGAACCGGTCCGTTCACAGTCGTATCACCGGCGAAGGGCGCTACGTTATCCTCGTTCTGATACGACTGCTCGTTGACGAAGTCGTAATTGATTCCGGCGCCCGCGCGGATCGCACTCCTGCCATCGCCGAACGGGTCAAACGCCACGCCCACGCGCGGCTCGAAATTCGTCCACGACCCATTCATGCCCGCTTTGCCATTGAAACCGGGATCGCCCGGATAATAAAATCCCGAAGGCGCGTTAGTCCAGACCGTGCTCCGCGTGCCGCTATAGAAACGCCCCAGGTCGAAGGTATAAACCCGGCTATCCCCGACCTGCATGGGGAAAAACGGCTCCCAGCGCATACCATAGTTGACAGTCAGCCGCCGGCTCGCTTTCCAGGTGTCCTGGGCATATGCTCCGAAGAACCACTGGCGGACGTCTAGATTGTTAGGAATGGATTGCCGCATTTGCGACAGAATCCCCGCCATAAAATCGGCCAGTCCCAGGCCCGTAGTTTGGCCGTTGATCGTATAATTGCCGATCGATCGGACGTTGGCCAGGTCCAGGGCGAGCGCACGGGTCAAACTCGCGCCAAACGAAAACTGATGGGACCCGCGAACCCACGTGTAATCGTCATTCGCGGTGGCAAACGTATGCGCATTCCATACGTACTCGGCGATGCCCGATCCGATCGCGGGACCTCCCGTGATCGACAGAGTCATGACTTTGGGAATATACGTGAACGCATCGATACCCACGTCCGTAGGGCCAAAGTACCTGCCTGCGTCGTGAAGCATACCGATGCGGCTGATCGAAAGGCGGATCGAGTTGATCTTATCGTTGCTGACCAGCCACGTATGTCCCACGGTCATCGATTGAGCCAGATCGTCAGCCAGGTTGCCGCTGGCTGTCAGCAGGTTGTTGGGCGTCAGAGAGTAGGGCAATACCTGGTTCTGCTTGGTCGCAATATAGCGTCCGAAAATCGCGTGCTTCGCATTCAGTTGATAGTCAACCCGGAACGGAATTTGCCAGTAATACTGAGAGGTCAGCGTCGACGTCAGAAACTGTCCGCACGCATTCAGGGCGGCCGGCAAATAACTGGAGATCTTCTGAGCTACCGGGCTGATCGACGACTGGGGAAGTTGGTTCGGCTTGCCATTGATCGTGGTGAACGGCGCTCCCAGCGTCACATTCCGGCTCTGGCAGGCCGAGGACGCGAACGTGCTGAAGTCCCCGGCTAACATCTGCGGCGTCGGCACAAACGTGGTGGTCGGAGCAGGAGTCTGCCGCAGTTCCGTTCCCTGATAGCCGAAGAAGAAAAACAGCGAATTCTTCCTGATCGGTCCGCCGATCACACCGCCAAACTGGTTGCGCTTCAGGGTGTCCTGGGCCGCCGAGAAGAAATTTCGCGCGTTCATGTCGCCATTGCGGAAGAACTCGAACGCATCCCCGTGAAACGAGTTCGTGCCCGACTTGGTTACCGAGTTGATCTGGGCCCCCGAATGCAGGCCCGATTGCGCGTTTTGCGCGCTGGTGTCCACCTTGAACTCCTGCAGAGCGTCGGGAAAAGGAAGCGGCAGGTTGGTCGAATCATACATATTCAGGTGAGGCGCACCGTCCAACGCATAATACACACCGTAGGAAACACCTCCCGCCACAGAGATAGTTACTCCCGTTTGCATGCTCCACGGCACCGATTGGCCCGTCTGCACCGCCGCGCCTGTGAACGCGATCAAATCTGTCGGTGTGCGGCCATTGAGCGGCAGGTCGAGAATCCGCTGGGTCTCCATCACCGTGCCGACGCCCAGCTTTTGCGTCTCAACCAGGCTGGCGTTGGCTTCCACTTGCACCGTCTGCGTGACTTCGCCGACTCCTAGCGTAATCGGAATGACCGGGTTGCTGTCTACAGCCAACTGAATTCCGGTCTGCACATAGGTGCGAAATCCGGATTTGGCAACCTCGATCCGGTAAGGGCCGATCTGTAAATTGGGAATGACAAACTCGCCGGCATCATTCGTAGTTACGGATCGCTTCACCCCCGTATCGATCTGAATCGCAGTGACCACGGCGCCCGGCACGACAGCGGCGAATTGATCTTTGATCGAGCCGCTGATCTGGGACACCGCTTGCGAAAATGCAATCTCACAGGTAACAGCGTTCATCAGCAACGCGACTGACATGACTCTGATACAGAACCGCAGCGAGTTCTTGTTCATGAGTTTCACCCTTTTCTCACGTTCCCCGGGAGTTTAGGTCTTCGAAGTACGGGCCGGAGTTTATCTCGCCCTCGCGACAGAGTCAATGCCACCCGCGCTCACCAACGGTCGCGCCGTGAGTTTGGGCAATCCACCGCGGTACGTCCAGCGGCAGGCGGATTCCAACTTTCAACCCGAATCGAAAGCGGCGGTTCTCCCAGCCTACGGAAATAATTCGGCTGTTCCAGAAGCGGAACCGCCCAGACTCAAAAGACGAACTTTATAGCCAACTGGATGATCCGGTAATCGCCCGCGTTCAACCCGTTATTGCCGCTGATATCATTGGTGATCTGGCCGAAGTTCGAAGTGTTCGTGGCCGAAATTCCCGAGGTGTTCGAGAGCGGGCTGGTATTTGGCGTCGAGGGATTCAAATGGTTCGGCAGATTGAAAGCCTCGGCGCGCAACTGAATCGTTTTCCGCTCTTGAATCGGGAAAGTCCGCGAAAGGGCCATGTTGAACTGGAACACGCCTGGCCCCTTCATGTTGTTGTACCCTAAATTACCGTAAGTGCCCGGCGCGGCAGGGCCGAACGCTGACGGGTCAATCCATTGATCGACTGTCTGATGGCTGGGATACGGATTCAGCTTGACCAGATTCGGCGTCTGGCCCGGCGCCACCGTCAGAGCGCGATCGACACCGCTGGTGACGGTGTAGAATTGCGCGGACTTGATCTGCAGAATCGGAGCGATCTGCCAGTCGCTTGCCACCATCCGGATCGCTTTGCTCGAGAATTTCGGCGTGGTCGCCACCATATTGAGAACGAACAGTTGCCGCAGATCCGAACCGAGGCAGTTGCTCCGGTACGCCCTACGGTTGCCGGGGACATTGCCGGCCACGCCGTTGGCCGTGGTTTGCTGGTCGTACACGTCGCTAATGCAATGCGACCACGTGTAATTCGCCAGCGCCGTCATACCGTGGCTCAATCGCTTCTGGACCGAGATGTAGAAGCCTTCGTAGCTGGCGGTGCCGCCAGTGTCCTGCTGGCCAATTCCCGCGTAGTATGCCCCTTGCGTGGGATTCTGCTGATAGTAGACCCGGCGGAAATTTTGATTCGCCGTGGTGGAGCACGTGGAATAGGTGACGCCGTTCAGTAAGGTGCAAGGACCCGTGCCCAGGAACACGGCGGGGTTCGCTCCTTGCGAGGTGATCAGATGAATGGTGCTGTTACCGAGATAATTCAGGCTCACCAGCCAGTCTTGTCCAATTTGCTTCTGGATACTGACATTCCACTGATTTACGTACGTAGGCCGATAGTCGCCTGCCTGAACGTTGACATAGTTGCCGAACGGGTAGAACGGCGCGTCGGGGCTCGCGTGACCGATGGCGTTGAGCTGCTGGAGAAGCGGCATGGGATTTCCGCCTGGGTAGTTTAACCAGGGATCGCTGAGGTTCGCGCCCGCCACGGCGATGTTGTTCCCGAACGGGGGACTGAACGTGTTCTGGTTGGGCCAGAACATGTGGCTCCTGTCTCCGTACATTCCAAATGCGGCGCGGATGGTCATCCGGCCGTCGCCTCTGGGATCCCAGGCCAGGCCGAAGCGAGGAAAAAATTTGCCCCACGTGTTGCAGTTATAACCGTTCCCGCATGGGTATTGGGAATCGCCGGGGAAGACGAGCCCGGCGGGCGCATTCTTAAATACGGTGCTGTGTACGTTCTGAGCGAACAACCTGGGATCGAAGTGGACGATCTGCCCGTTCTTGTTGTAGTAGGCAGTGTACGGCTCCCAGCGGAGACCGTAATTCAGAGTGAACCGCGGATTCACCTTCCAGGTGTCCTGCGCATACAGCGACATGTAATACTGCCGCTCGTAGAAGCCGTACAGAGTACCTTGGACAAAGCTGACGGGGCGTCCCAGCATAAAATCCCCCAAGATGAGGCCCGTGAGATTTCCATCGAACGTTGCCGTACCCAGGCCGTTTACACCGGACCAGTAATTCATTTGTTGGCGATAAATGTTGCCACCGAATCCGATTTGGTGGCGGCCCTTCACCCAGCTCACATCTTCAGAGATCGAGGGATTGGGACCGTTGTGCGACTCTCCAGGAGACGCGGCACCGCCACCAATGACGAATTGGCTTCCGGCCGCAATCGCCAGGCTCTTCCCGGACACCGGGGTCACATTGGCTCCAAACGTCGCCCAGGAGCCATAATTGTCCGGGACCTTGGGGATATTAGTGCGGCTGGCGGACAGCCGGAAGGAATTGACGATGTTGGTCCTGAGCAGATAAGTATTTCCCACCGCGAGGGAGTAATCCAGGTCGTTGACGCCGACCGTGTTGATCGAGAGCGGATCTTTGCCATCGAAGGTGGAGCCCACATTCAAATGCGCGGAACTGAAACGGGCGAACACAGAATTTTTCGCCATCTGATAGTCCACTTTAAACGCGGTCAGGTCCTCGTCCTGATTGGCAACGAGTCCGAACTGCACCTTGCCGCAGTCGTTAGTGGGTGTTGGCAATGTTTTCAGAATGTTCAGCGCCACTGGATTGAGTAGGGTGGGTGAGATTATGTTATTCGTGAAACCGAGCGCTGATGGTAGCGGGACCACCTTGCCGTTGCATGCGACGGTGTTGATCGCAGTGAAGTCGCCGCGCGCCATCGCGGGCGTGGGGATCACGGCGGTATTCTGGACGCCGTCGGATCGCAGCGCAGTTCGCTGATAGCCGCCGAAGAAGAACAGTTTGTCTCTCACAATGGGTCCCCCGATGGTTCCGCCGAACTGGTTGCGTTTCAGAGTATCGCGGGGCTTCCCGGTCGCGTTATTGAAGTAGTCATTCGCGTTGAGAGCGCCGTTCCGCACGAATTCGAACAGGTCGCCGTGAAACTCGTTGGTGCCGGATTTCGTAACAGCATTCACCTGCGCAGTGGCGTGATAGCCGTACTGAGCTGGTAGCGCGCTGGTCTCGACCTTGAACTCCTGCAAGGCGTCGGGGAAGGGCAGCGGCAGAGCCATGCTGTTGTAAGGATCCTGGTGAATCGCGCCGTCCAGCAGATATCCGACCCCGTTGGCTTGGCCGCCAGCCACGGAAACCACCACGGTCGGATAATTCCGGACGGTATTGATATTGCCGTTGCCGGGGAAATTGGCCATGCCCGCCAGGAAGACGAGCTCGATGGGGTTTCGCCCGTTCAGAGGCATCTCGACGATTTGCTGGTTCGTAACCACCTGTCCGATGCTGGTGGTGCGCGTTTCCACCTGCGTGGCGTTGGCCTCGACGATAACCTGTTCACTCACCGCACCTACCTGCATGAGGACGTCGATAGTGGGATTTGTATCGACTTGCAGCACGATCCCCTTCTGCGCGTACTTAGCGAAACCTTCCTTGGCGACCTCC
>CAZKQQ010000021.1:29561-48894 GCA_964554945.1 uncultured Solibacteraceae bacterium
CCAACAGAGAGGGACCAATCGGCAGGTTCGGAATCACGTAGCCACCCTCGGCGCCGCTTATCGTGGTTCGGACGATGCCGGTGGCCGTCTGAGTAACTTTGATGGCAGCCCCGGGAATGGCGAGACCCGTAGAATCTTTGATGGTGCCGTCAATTTGGGAGGTCTGTGCCCACAAGGCGCAGATCAGTAAAAAACTGCAGGCGAGCAGTCCGGTGGTACGCATATCCCCTCACCTCACTGGGCGAAGGGTATATCAATCGCTGAATTGGTTGTCAAGGGACACTGCAAATCGTGTCAGCGCACAGTCAAACTCAAATCCGAAACGGGAGCCGTCAGCCCCAAGAGCGATCCGGCTATTTTCAGGCGATGGGAGAAAATGCCGCCCGTCTGACCACTTCCGCCGCGCCGAATGGGAGAGTGTTACAGTCGAATTTGTGTTTCGGCGTGTAATCTGGATTGTTCTCGACAGCGTGGGGATCGGCGAAATGCCCGATGCCGCGAAATATGGTGACGCGGGCAGCGATACGTTGGGAAATATCGCGCGGCTCCGCGGTCTGAAACTGCCGAATCTGGCCCGGCTCGGCCTCGGCAACATCAAGCCTCTCGCGGGTATCTCGCCCGCCGTGGCGCCCGCCGGTGCGTTCGGCCGCTGCACCCTGGCATCCCCCGGCAAAGACACGACAACAGGGCATTGGGAAATGGTCGGCATCCACCTCGCGAAGCCGTTTCCCCTTTTCCCACGCGGGTTTCCTCCGGAGATTATGAACGAATTCGAGGCGCTCATCGGCCGCCGTTCACTGGGCAACAAGGCGGCCTCGGGCACTGAGATCATTCAGGAGCTCGGCGCGGAGCACATGCGCACCGGATCCCCCATCGTCTACACCTCGGCCGATAGCGTATTCCAGGTGGCAGCCCACGAAGAGGTGATTCCGCTTCCCGAGCTCTACCGGATCTGCGAGATCGCTCGCGAGATTCTGCGCGGTCCCAGCGAGGTCGGGCGCGTCATAGCGCGGCCGTTTGTCGGAACACCGGGTAAATTCACGCGCACCCCCAACCGCCACGACTATGCGGTTCCGCCGCCACCCGGCATGTTGCTCGATCAACTCCAGGAGCGCGGCGTCGACGTGCACAGTATCGGCAAGATTTCCGACGTGTTCCTGGGACGCGGCATTCGCGAATCGGATAAGACGAAGAACAACGCAGACGGCATGTCTAAGACTTTGGATGCCCTGCAGCAAACCCGCGACGGCTTAATTTTCGTAAACCTCGTGGATTTCGATCAGCAGTACGGGCATCGCAACGATATCGAAGGCTATGGCGCCGCACTCGAACAATTTGACGCCTGGGTGCCGCAGTTCGAAAAAATGCTTGATGCCCAGGACCTCGCCATCTTCACCGCCGACCACGGCTGCGATCCGACCACGCCGTCCACCGACCACAGCCGCGAGTACGTGCCGCTATTGGTTTCAGGTTCCAACGTGCGCCCGGGCGTCAACCTCGGACTCCGCGCGACTCTTTCGGACATCGGACAAACCGTGGCCGCGAACTTTGGAGCGCGCATCGCCAAAGGCGTCAGCTTTCTTTCGGAGATTGCATGAGAAAACCAGTGATGGCGGGCAATTGGAAGATGTACAAGACGCCCCCGGAGACCGTCGCGTTCTTTGAGAAGTTCCGCCCTGTGGCCGGGCACGCCTCGCATTGTGAAGTGGTGATCTGTCCTCCCTTCACGAGTCTGGCTGCGGCCGTCGAAGCGGCAAAGGGAACCGCTATCCAGATAGGCGCGCAGAATATCGGCTGGGCCAAGGAAGGCGCGTTCACCGGCGAAGTCTCCGGCCCCATGATCCGGGCAGCCGGCGCTTCGCATGTCATCGTCGGCCATAGCGAGCGCCGCCAATATTTCTGCGAAACCGATGAGACTGTTTTAAAGCGCTCGCAGGCCGCGCTCGAATTCAGTCTGAGTCCGATTGTCTGTGTGGGTGAGCGTCTCGAAGAACGTGAAGCGGGCCGCACCGAAGCTGTCTTAGTGAGCCAGTTTGAAAAAGGAATCGCCGGGCTGACCGAGCAGCAATTCGACCGCATCGTGATCGCATACGAGCCGGTCTGGGCCATCGGCACCGGCAAGACCGCCACGCCCGAAATTGCCGCGGATGCTCATCGCGTAATCCGCGCCCAGGTTCGCGCAAAATTCGGCAAGGCCGCCGGCGATGCGATCCGCATTCTGTACGGCGGCAGTGTGAAGCCCGACAACGTGAAATCCTTGATGGCGCAGCCCGAGATCGACGGCGTGTTGGTCGGCGGCGCGAGTCTGGATCCCGCATCGTTCGCGTCGATCGTGAATTTCTAACCGCGGTGATAGTGTTCTAATCGGGTGGGTGCTCCGTCAGTTTGCGCAGCACCGCGACCGTAGTTTCTTTTGGTGCGCGCACGATAAGGCCCTTAGTTAATGGAATCCGACGTTCAACACGACGATTCCACGCTCGCGACGGTCTTTCGAATCTGGGGGAAGTGCTTGACTTAATTCGAACTTCACCAGTGTCGCTGGTTTTTGGAGAAGCTCAAGGGGAACCGCTGCCCGGTACACCTGCTCTCCTGGGTCGGCGTACTTTGCAACCGGCAATTGAGTGTCGCCGATTACGGCCCCGATCTGGATCGATTGGGTCTGTTCTTTCAGAGCGTCCGGAAAGACGAAATCCAGTTCCAGCATCGCACCGGTGCGCGGGTCGGCCGAGGGCAATTCCACCGAAAACGTTCGCTCGGTCCACCGCCAGTGCCCTTCCTCCAGCTCATGCCACCCCTTCACTAAAGTCGCGGTCAGGCCCGGGTCGGTCCGGCGGCGGTTGCGAATCAGACAGAACGCGCGCTCATCGTGCTCGACCGTATTTGGGTTCGATTGGCTGGTATCGCCGGTTGTGACGTAGGTTCCGATTTCCCATCCAGTGCGAAAGATCAGACGCTTTAGCCCGGCCTCGGAAAAGATCCAGTAATTGGTCCAATCCTGATTCAATTCATCCGGCCCTACCAGGTAGGCTACGGGCGTATCGCGAATGGGAAGGCCCTCGGGAGTGAAGCGGGTGACACGCGTGCTCAGAAGGCAAAACCGCGCGTGCCGCGCCAGCAACTCCAGCAAATAATACGGATTCTTTAGATGGTAGAGGATGCCGAGAACCACCACGAAATCGTAAGGACCCTCAGGAAATTCGAAGCGGGAGTCCACATCATAGGTGAGAATCTCAACGCTCGATTTCAGCGCTTCCTTCAACTTGCGGATGCCGCGCATGCCGTTGTGATTGGTGTCGGGATGATCAATGGCGATTACGTGAAAGCCAAGCGATTCCAGAAAGAAAGCGAGGTCGCCATCGGCGCACCCGATATCGAGAACGCGCGAACCCTTCGGCTGATCGAGCAGCGAGCGGAATGGGCCTTGGAGCAGGCGGTCCAGCACGGGGACGTTTCCGAGAGAGTCGTAGGGATACCAGGGAAACTCGGATTCGCCCAACTCGGATTTTAACTGGGCGAGACTCCGCTGGAAGCGAGCACCCTGGCGGACGATGTCGGAACCACCTAGCAGCGCACGCAGCATGTCACGAACGGGCGAACAGGCGGTTGAAGAATTCGCGGGTCCTCTGGCGAATTTCGCGCAGAGTCAGATCCAGCCGCTGCTGGTGCAGGGATTCCGGAGTCCAGCGTTTTACCAGACCGGTGAGCACCTCAAATTGCGCCTGCGACGTGGGAAGGCTGCCTTCGGCATGGCCCGTGATGATCCGCTGGCCATGATCGATGGCACGGTAGAACGTAGCAGCCTCGCGGAGGAAGTCGGCGTCTTCGCGATCGAGATGACCCATCTTTTCGATCACGTCGATGCGCTCGGGGGTGTTCAGCACGCGGTAAAAGATTCCAGCGCCTTTGAGCCGGAGATACATCAGAGCAAAATCGATGTCGTAATAGCCGCCGATGCCGGCCTTCAACGGGTTGCGCGGGCCTTGCTCCTTCTCGAGGCGGGCGCGCATCTCCGACAGTTCCTTGCGGGAGCGCATGCTCTGGCCGTAGCGGCGCCAGTCGACATCCTGCAGTTCGTGAAGGAATTCGGTGGCGCGCTCCGCGCTGCCGGCCACGACGCGCGATTTCATATATGTGATGCCTTCCCAGGCTTCGGCGTGCTGATCGAAGTAATTCTTGTACGCGCCCTCGGACTGCACCAGATCGCCTTCGCGGCCACTGGGGCGAAGGCGCGTGTCGATGGTGAACATCACGCCTTCGCCGGTGTAGGAGCCGAGAATCTGCACCATTCGCTCAGCGACTCCGGTCCAATAGAGGTGTTCGCTCGAATCCTGATCCGGGATGACGAACACCAGATCGGCATCGGATCCGAGATCGAACTCCCGCATACCCAGCCGCCCCAGAGCAATTACCATCATCTGATTGCCGGGTGTATAGGAGCCGCTCACGGGCGGCGGCGCTTCCGTCAATGCGATCCGGTAGGCTTCTGAGATCACGGTATCGGCAAGCACGGAGGTCTTGCCGAGTGTCTCAAAGATGGCCGGCTTTTGTAGAATGCTCTCACTCTGGATGCGCAGCATCTGGCGGCGATAGAAGCGGCGTAGCCCATCGCCGTTTTCCAGGCGCTCGCCTTCCAACTGCACCGGTCGGGCAATTTCGTCGAGCAGCTCGGGATGGCGGAGCAACTGATCGGCGAAATAGGGGCTGTGCTCAAATATGTCGAGCGCGGAAGCGGCGAGAGCAGCATCGGAATCGAGTTGCTTGAGAATTTCGGGAGCAGCGAAAGCCTTTTCCAGGAAATGTTCGAATCGTTCCCGGCCGCGGTGAAGGTTGGCGGCATGGACGATCTGAGCAAGCTGGGGCGCGCGCTGATCGAGGAAGCGCGTCAGATTGCTGACGGAGGATGTCAGGGTTTCAGCCTCTTCCGGAATCATCTCGGGCTCGGCCGGCACCGTGTAGTACATCGGCCTCTGCGCGTGAATGACGCGTTCGTACATTTCCCGCACAGCGCCCAAATGCTCCTGCAGGCGCCGGGTAAGGGCATCGCCGTTCAATAAAGGGCCCGTGCTTTCGGGCGGCATTTTCCGCGCCAGCAAGTCCAACGCGTCCGCGTCGGCGGGCAAACTGTGAGTCTGGCGGTCATCCTGGATCTGAAGCCGGTGTTCCAGATGGCGGAGAAATTGGTAGGCGGCGGCGAGACGGGCGTATTCGGAGCTGGAGAGCAGGCCCTTATCGCGCAGGCGGAACAAGGCCAATTGCGTGCCGCCATGCCGCACCCAGGGCTCACGGCCGCCGTGAAGCCGCTGCAGGCACTGCACCAGGAATTCGATATCGCGAATCCCGCCAGGCGTGAGCTTTACGTCGAGGCCTGTATTGGGGCCGCGCTTGGCGGCAATCTTCTCGCTGATCCGCTGCCGCGTCTCGGAAACGGCTTCGACGGCTCGAAAGTCGAGTGAACTTTGATAGATCAAAGGTTCGACGAAATCCAGCAGGGCCGTGCCGGGTTCGCGCTCGCCGGCCGAAACGCGCGCTTTAATAAGCATTTGCTTTTCCCAATCACGCGCGCGCTGTTCGTAATAAACGCGGCCGCCTTCCAGAGAAGTGCAGATTTCGCCGAGCGTGCCGTCCGGCCGCAGGCGAAGATCGACGCGATAGCACTGGCCCTCATTCGTATAGCTGGAAAGCAGCGCGGTGTATTGATTGGCGATCTTCTTATAGAATTCCTTATTGGTGAGGGAGTTCGCCCCGTCGGTTTCGCCGGCGCCTCCATAGATGAACATCAGGTCGATGTCGGAGCTGTAATTCAGTTCCTTGCCGCCGAGTTTGCCTAACGAGATGACAGAGAACCCGCATATGCTGCCGTCAGCCAGACGCGGCTCCCCATGCAGGGTAACCATTTCTTCACGAATGCGGCGGTAGGCGACATCCAGAATGGCGTCGGCCAGGTTTGAGAGTTCTTCCGTGACATCGCTCAGCGTGGCGATCCCCCAACCATCACGGATGACGATGCGCGGCAACTGCCGGCGGCGGAACGCGGCGAGTTCCTGCGGTTCGGGAACGCCCTTTCGTTCATGACCTAGAAAATCGAACAGCCGCTCCTCGTATTCCTCAGCGGTGAGCACGTGGTACAAGCTGCCCGAGTTGGCCACCTGCAGAACGCGTTCCGGCTGCTTGAGGACGGCTTCAGAGAGGAAAGTACTGAACGAAAACAGATGAATCGCGCAGCGCAGAGCGCCGGTGGAACTGGCGACACGGTCGAAGGCAGAAGGAGATTCGGCGCGCAGCCGCTCCAAAAAACGAACTGCGGTATCTGGATCGGGGACGGAGGCGAGCAGCACCTGGATACGGGCGGCGATGCGTTCGGGAAGCCCGGTTCCCAAGCGGAGCGCCATAACCCGGGCGCGCGCGGGATCCCGGAACTCCACACCGTCGAGGAGGCTTTGCATGCGTCAGGCTAACAGCGCCACAACTTCGATTATATCGTTTGACACCGAAGAGGCCGCTTGCTTCGGGTCACGGTCCTGTGCTGGAACGCTAACGGTTGTCCGGACAGCGCCCATCGGAAGCGAAACGAGAGCCCCGGGAATGGAATGAAATGCCCGGAGCAGAGGGGAAGAACCAGAGATTGCCTTCTCTGGATAGTTGCGCGGGTATTGGAACATCCCAGGAAAGGGCCGCGGGATCCGCCACGGCAATGACACCGCATGACGGAATGGGTATGGACTGGAGAGAGACCGTAGACACGCGGGCGCGCCCGTCATGAATGCGGAAAAGCATGATCGAACGGGGATCTTCGCCACCCACTACCAGGAGAGGAACGCCGGGCACATAGTACGACAGATTCCGCCACCCCGCGACTCCAGACGGAAAAACAACGGTCGCACCGACAGTCCGCGCGCGTGTGGCGCCGTCGATCAGACCATTGATGTAGCGATTGTTCCAGGCGACGACCGAATATGTACTAGCCTTGGCGATCTTCGTGATCGGCTTGAAAAATAGGAACACATTCAGAAGCAGCGCGGCGGAAATGATCGCTGCGCGCGCGCGATTGGAAACATTCTTGAAGGCCGAAAGCGCGTAGCCTCCGCACAGACAAGTAAACGGGACGATGGCCAGCGTCTGGTCGGCGTCACCGACATGAAAGGCGCCGGAAAAGAAGAGGCCTGGCAAAAACCAGAGAAGCAAAAGACGGTGGAGCACCGGATTTCGCAGGATGGAGCGGTTGCGCGCGACCGCCGATGGAAGCGCCCAGATCCAGGACAGCACCCCGAGACAGGACCAAACGATCGCTTCCTCAGCCATCTGTATTGCGGCGGCGGATTGCGCGCCCATGAGATATGAGGTGTCGCGCGTCTGATCGACGGCATAGGTCCGGAGGAGGTGATAGAGCGCCGCCACACCGCCGGTGGAAGCCACCAGAAACGGAAGCCACACCGAGACGGTCGCGCAGAACGCGATGATCGCAGCCGCGGCTGCTTTGGGCGTGAGACGCAATGACCACGCTGTCCAAAGCAAAAGCGGAGTCATCTCGACGAGCAGTGGGGGACGAAAGCCGGTTGCGAATCCCAAAACAGCCGCCGCCGTGACCAACCAGGACCTGGATTGGCGGTTGGACGCCAGCACGAGACAGAGAACGACGGCGACAGCTCCGGCAGCGAGCGCAAGCCGCACCGGGTTAGTGAGGGCGGAAAACCAAAAGGGCGGATTCCACAAAAGCAGCAGGGGCGGAACCACGCCCCACCGTTTTCCTAACATCTGCTCTCCGAGAATCCAGAGCAGCGCCAGAGCAGCGATACTGAGGAGCAACGCCGCAGCCAGAAACACGATTTCGACTTTCGGCACGAAAAGAGACAGAAGTTTTATTAGGCCGACGAACAGAGGATATCCGGGCGGTTGCGGCTGGTGGGCCGCCGGATCAAACTTCTCAATAGAGAGAGCGAAATTGATCTCGTCGAAGGTGATGAGATGGCGCGGCGCCAGGGGCACGCGCGATATAAGCAGCGCGGCTATGAAAAACACGCCCCAAAAGATCCGCCAGCGCCGGTCCGCCCATTGAAAACGGGAAACATCGGCGGCAGCCCGGGAATGGACCTCGACCACACGGACCGGTTTGAGACTCCACGTCACGGCAGCGCCCGCTCGCAGCCCTTGCGCCGGCTGATCCCCGGAACTGAGGGCAGAACCAATTTGCAATACAGCGCGATCAGTTGACGGAAAGTCCGGAACAGCGACGGAAGGCGAAAAAACTGGGAGCGGCCATAGAGGCGCGGATAATGATGCACCCCAACTTCGACGACTTTCCACGGACTCAGCTCGATCTTACGCACCAGTTCGACACAGATCGTGCCGGTGTCTGATTCCAGTTCAAGAGTCTGCAACAATTCGCGGCGGATCAGACGGAAATCGCAATCAATATCGCGCAAACGGATGCCAAACAACACACGGGCGAAGCGGTTGTACGTGAATCCGATGCAGATGCGATGCCAGGGATCATGACGCCGGAGCTTGTATCCGTTGACGAGGCCGACGCCGGGATCGATCTTCTCCAGTAACAAAGGCAACTCGGTGACATCGTATTGGGAGTCGCCATCGGTGTAGAAGACGAAGTCTTTGGATGCTGCCGCAAAACCGCTGCGCAAGGCGGCGCCGTACCCGCGATTCGCGGGATGCTCGATAACGCGAAGCCGTGTTCCGAACTGAGCGCCCAATCGGTGGAGCACGGCGGCCGTATCGTCGCGGCTACCGTCGTTGACCACAATCACTTCGAAGTCATCCGCATGTGCCGGGAGCACCTCGAACGTTTTCTGAAGGAGGCTGGGGAGAGAGGGGGCGTCATTGTAGGCAGGAAAGAAAACGCTCAGAGACGGCACTCTAAGACTCATGCGATTTTTTCTCCGGCAAGAATGAGTGACTGGCCGACCGGCAGGTTGAAGCCCGCACCGAGCCAGGAACTCTCCGCAGCGAGCGGAATCTTCAAAATCCGGTTCAACCATGCACTGACAGGCTGTACACCGCTCCCTGGGGCTTGGCGCGTGAGCGGCTCCCACAACCGAAACTTGGCGAGGGCGACGGGGAACAAAATCGCGTTCGCGTAGGTGCAGCGGATCACGCGAATGCCGTGGCGGGCAGCCAGCTCCGTCAACCGGCTCTTGGTAAAGCGCTGGCGCTCGCAAGTGAACTGCGAATGACGGCTGTGAAGCATGTCGAGTGCCGAAACGCGGAGGACGAGCAGACCGCCTGGAGCCAGGACCCGCGCGAACTCCGCGAGCGGCCGGTCTTCCTCGCCACGCGGAAAATGCACGATGACGTCCAGGCTGATTACGGCGTCGAACGCCGCGCAGCGGAATGGTAGGCCTGCGATATCGGCCTGAACGAGCCGCGCGAGTCCCAGCGAACGGGCATAGGCCAAGCCTTCCATCTGGAGATCGAGTGGAAACACATGCCAGCCATTGCGCTCTTGCAGTTCGAGAGCGTTATAGCCCGTTCCGCAGCCCGCCTCCAGAACATTGCGGACGCGTCGGCCGGAGATCAGCGGATCAAGGAAGCGAGACAAAATATCCCGCATGCCCTGATACCACCAAAATGCCTGTTCCGCCTGCGCGATGTTGGCAAACTCTGCCGGATTCATCATACAGCCACACTTCAGCCCTAAGCGGTTGATGGCGCACACCGAACTCTTCCCGAGATGCCGAACCGAATCTGGCGGTCTTGCGAGCGGGTGGCTCGAAAGACCTTGCTTCACCCGGAGTTCCCTCAGTTATATCCGACCAAAGTCGATAAGGCAAGCGAGCTCCCCCCCAAATAAATTTCGTACTAGTAGACCTGAAACCTTTGTGTGGTTTCTTTCGTATTACTTGTATACAGAATGCATCGTACGAAAT
This sequence comes from uncultured Solibacteraceae bacterium, assembly GCA_964554945.1. Classification (GTDB taxonomy): domain Bacteria; phylum Acidobacteriota; class Terriglobia; order Bryobacterales; family Bryobacteraceae; genus PSRJ01. Next base: position 39,440 of record CAZKQQ010000021.1, read on the forward strand.
GTTTGTTTCCTTTCGTTCTCGTGTTCCTGGCGGCCGGGTCCATGGTGGCACAGACGGTCACGCTGCAGCCTGCACGCACTGTGACCCTTCCGTCTGCGGTTGACTCAAACAGCCCGGCGTTTTGGCAGAATGACGTTTTAAGTCTATATAACTCCACAGGCTTGGGGCCGGTTAGGAGCACGGGAAGCAACCAATTCCACCTGGAGCAATCACAGGCGGTAAGATTGGGGCCGTCCACGCATCGACCGTACTGGATCGAGGCGACTTGGACCGACGCAGACGGGACGATCTTCGCTTGGTATCATCATGAACCTGCGGGCGTATGCGGCGCGATTCACCTGACAGCACCGCAGATCGGGGCGCTGGTCTCCTACGATGGCGGGAACTCGTTCCTAGACTTGGGCATCGTCCTGGAGAGCGGTTATCCCATCGACTGTTACTCGCAGAATGGCTTTTTCGCAGGCGGCAATGGCGATTTTTCCGTAATGCTCGGCAGGAACCAGAAGTACTTCTATTTTCTGTTCAGCAACTATGCCGGGCCGCAGGAAGCCCAAGGCGTGGCGATCGCGCGGATGCCGGCGGATCGAAGGTACACTCCCGTAGGCGCGGTAGAGAAGTATTTCAACGGCAGATGGCGACAGCCGGGGCTGGGCGGCCGGGTTACGGCAATTTTTCCGGCCAATGTGGTGTGGAGCCAGCCGGATGCGGATGCCTTCTGGGGCCCTTCGGTGCACTGGAACAGCTACTTGGGCAAATTTGTGATGCTGCTGAATCATTCGTGCTGCTCTCCGGGCTGGCCGCAGGAGGGCGTCTACGTCAGCTTCAACACCGCACTGGCCGATCCGGCCGGCTGGACGAAGCCGGTGAAAATCCTCGACTCAGTGCCCTGGTATCCGCAGGTGATCGGCCGGGGACCCGACGGCACAGACAAACTGGCGGGTCATACGGCGCGGTTATATGTCGGAGGCGTCTCGGCCTGGGATGTAGTTTTCGACCCGTAACCCCGGCTGCCGGTTCATCAGTCAACCACTGTAGCGAAACACCAATCCCCATTCTATTGACTTGCCAAATGCTCCGGGTTTCGTGTATAAGGGAGCCAAAACGCCACTCAGCAGGCGTTCATGGGTGAATACATTGGACAAGTTTTATCGGGGCCGGGCCGTCCTCATCAGCGGCGGCTTGGGTTTCATTGGCAGTAATCTGGCGATCCGGCTTGTGGAGTTGGGAGCCAAAGTTACGGTGGTCGACTCCCTGGAGCGGGGCTGCGGCTCAAACCGAGACAATATCAGCGCGATTGAACGGCAGATTGAGGTGATCGAGAAGGACATCGGGGAAGCCTCGACTTTCCGATCCGCGATCACTAAAGCCCAGACCATCTTCAATCTTGCGGGAGAAGTGAGCCACACCCACAGCGTGGAGTTTCCGGAGCGCGACGCGCAGATTAACACTCTGGCTCAACTCCGGTTTTTGATGGAATGCGCCGACGCAGCGCCCGGAGTGCGCATCGTGTACGCCGGGACCCGGCAGGTTTATGGAGTGCCGCAGTATTTACCGGTTGACGAAAACCATCCGATTCAGCCGGTCGATTTCAACGGAATCCACAAACATGCGGCCGCGCAATATCACACAATGCTGACGCGAAGCGGGCGGCTGGACGCCGTGGTTCTGCGGTTAAGCAATGTCTATGGCCCGCGAATGGGCGTACATGTGCCGTGCCAAGGATTTTTGCCGGTGTTTTTTCGCAAGCTGTTACGGGACGAGCCGATTGAGGTATACGGGAGCGGGCGGCCATTAAGAGATCCGGTGTATGTCGATGACACCGTGGATAGTTTTTTGAGAGCGGGGCGGGTACAGGCGCCGGCGTCCCGGCTCTACAACATTGGGGGACCGGCAGCGCTGCCGATTCGAGAGATCGCGCAGACGATCTGTGCCGCGGCAGGGCGCTCCGCACCAGTGCACCGCGAGTTCCCGGAGGAACTGAAGGCCATCGACATCGGCGGCTATGCTTCGGACTGCACTCGCGCCCGGCGCGAACTCAGATGGCGGCCCCGCACGGGACTGGAGGAGGGCGTCGCCGCGACTCTTTGTCATTTTCGGGCGAACTGGGCTTATTACCAGCGTTGCGCGAGAACCGCGGGCTGTCAATTGCGTCCTCTCGAGAAGGCGGCGCCGACCGCCGCTATTGCGTGAAGGCCGGCCAACTCAGCGTCAGAGCCGGGCCGCAGATCCCGATGCTCGATTTGCGGCGCGCCATCGCGGTGTCCGCGCCACAGTGGCGCGCGAACCTGCGCAGCTCGTTCGACCGGTCACAATTTATCAGCGGAGAACAGTGCGCCCGGTTTGAAGAGGAGTTCGCCGCGAGCCAAGGCGCGCGCTTTGCGGTCGGGGTGGGTTCAGGAACGGCGGCGCTGGAGCTGAGTTTGCGGGCCGCCGGCGTGGCAAACCGGCGGGAGGTGATTCTGCCGGCGCTCACGTCTCCCTTTAGCGCGCTCGCGATACTGGCGGCGGGCGGCGTTCCTCGTTTCGCGGACGTCAAAGCCGATTCCCTGCTGCTGGATGCCGAGGATGCGGAAGCGCGCACCACGAAACGGGCGGCAGCGCTCATGCCGGTTCATCTCTACGGTAACCTCTGCGAGATGCGCGCCTTTTCAGAACTGGCCAGACGTAAGGGCATGGTGCTGGTGCAAGACGCGTGCCAGGCGCACGGCGCCAGCCTGTTTGGCCGCCCCCTCACCGAATTCTCCGTTTGTACCGCATACAGTTTCTATCCAACCAAGAACTTGGGAGCCCTAGGCGATGGGGGCGCGATTGTTACCGACCGGGCAAGCGCCGCCCGGCAGTTGCGTCTCCTGCGCGACGGAGGCCGGCGCGGCGATCAGGTCAGCCGGGTGCCGGGAATCAATTCACGCCTGGATGAGATTCAGTGCTGCTATCTTCGCGCGTTTCTGCCGCGGTTGACGGAATGGAACGCGCGGCGTGCGCGGATCGCCGAGCTATATGATGACGCTTTGGCGGAGTGCGAGGGCATCCGGCCGGTGGCGCGCGGCTCCGGCTCCGTGCACCATCTGTATGTAGCCCGGGCCGCCCGGCGCAACCAGCTGCGGAATTTTCTACTTCGGCGCGGGATCAGCTCGGCGGTCCATTATCCGGTTCCGCTGCATTTGCAGCCGGCATTTCGCGATTGCGGCTTGCGCCGCGGGGATTTACCGGTTGCCGAGAGAGCATGCCACGAAATCATCTCGCTTCCTCTGTGGCCTTATATGCCGGAGTCCATGGCGCGCGCGGTAGCAGACGCGATCCGGCGGTTTTATAAATGACCGAATCAAGCCAGGCTGGCTACCACCGCGAGGGGATCGTTGGGCCGCACGAGGCCCCCCTGAAGAACGCGGGCGTAGAACCCGCTCATCCCCCAGCGGGGAGAGGACGGGTCACGAGCTCTTACGGCCGCGTCGTAAATTTCATCCTTGAGTGAATCGCCGTAGATGTGGAGCGCGCTGCACGGGCCGCGAGGCGCGCTGATTTCGATCAGCGCAGCGCCGGCGCGGATTTGGTCGCCGATGCGGAGATCGCGAACCGGAATGCCGCGGGTGGTCAGGTTTTCGCCGAGCGCGCCATAGAAAAGGGGATAGCCGCGCCCTATGAGGCTGTCCACGACTTCGGAAGCGATTAGAAGAATGGCTTTGCTGAGCCCGCCGTGAATGGCCGGGTGGGCGTGGCCGTCGCCTTTGATGCCTAGAGGAGTAATGAGGCCTTCCGGAAGGGAACGCTTCGGAAGACCTCCGAACGAGACGTTGACCTGGACGATGGTGCCTTGCACAAAAAACGGACCGGCGGCCAGACCCGGGACGGGCCGAGGCCGCCGGCACTACCATTAAATGTCGTAATACAGGGCGAACTCGAACGGGTGTGGCCGCAGACGAATGGCATCCGCCTCGTTTTTGCGCTTGTAATCGATGAACGTTTCGATCAGTTCCTCGGTGAACACGTCACCCTTCATCAGGAACGCGTGGTCGTCTTCGAGGCAGTTCAGCGCTTCGTCGAGCGAAGCCGGCATCGAAGGGACGCTCTTCATTTCTTCGGGCGTCAGGTCGTAAATGTCTTTGTCGAGCGGCTCGCCGGGATTCAGTTTGTTGAGCACGCCGTCCATGCCGGCCATCATCATGGCCGCGAAAGCGAGATAAGGGTTGGCGGAGGGGTCCGGCGGCCGGAATTCGACTCGCTTCGCTTTCGGACTGGCCGAGTACATCGGGATGCGGCAAGCGGCGGAGCGATTGCGGCGCGAATAGGCGAGGTTGACCGGGGCCTCGTAACCGGGCACCAGGCGCTTATAGCTGTTCGTAGTGGGAGCAATGATCGCCGACAGCGCCCGCGCGTGCTTCAGCAGGCCGCCGATGTAATGCAGACCGAGCTGGCTCAGTCCCGCATAGCCATCGCCCGCGAACAGCGGCTTGCCGCCCTTCCAGAGGCTCTGGTGCGTGTGCATGCCGCTGCCGTTGTCCTGGAACAGGGGCTTAGGCATGAAGGTGACCGTTTTGCCGTACTGGTTGGCAACATTGCGAATGATGTACTTGTACAACATCATGTTATCGGCCGACTTCACCAGCGTGTCGAAGCGCTGATCGATTTCGCACTGGCCGCCGGTAGCGACTTCATGATGATGGCACTCGATGTTCAGGCCGCACTTGATCATGGTCTGCACCATTTCGCTGCGCAGATCCTGATAGTGATCGGTGGGCGGAACCGGGAAATAACCTTCTTTGTAGCGGGGACGGTAGCCGAGGTTGTTTTCCTTCTGGCCGGAATTCCAGCGGCCCTCTTCGGCATCAATGTGATAGTAGCCCTCGTGCTGATTCTGGTCGAAGCTGACGTTGTCGAAAATGAAAAACTCGGCTTCGGCGCCGAAGTAGGCCGTGTCGGCAAGGCCGCTGTTCTTCAAGTATAATTCGGCTTTTTGGGCGATCCAACGCGGATCGCGCTCATAGCGCTGCTTCGTAATTGGGTCCTTCACGTCGCCGTACATGACCAGCGTGGGCGTTTCGGCGAACGGGTCCATAAACGCGGTGTTGGGGTCGGGGATCAGGAGCATGTCGCTCTCGTGGATCGCCGCCCAGCCGCGGATACTCGATCCATCCATCCCGAATCCTTCTTCGAAGCTGTCGAGCTCAAGTTGGTTGATCGGGTAGGACACGTGATGCTGCAAGCTCGGGATATCAGTGAACCTGAGATCCAGCTGCTTGGCATCGTTCTTCTTGGCAAATTCCAGAACTTCTTGCGGACTCATCCATCCTCCATGGGGGTATTTCAGGTGGGATTGCCCGTAGTCGCAGTTTGGACTCAGGATAGCCCACCGGTCTCTTCCTGGTCAAGTTGAGTTACACATGGTACCACGCGTTGAGGGGAGGCGGCGCGATAGTTCTCCATGCCTGCCTTTGGAATCGGCTTGTACACGTTTCCGTTTTCCGCCGTGGCGGTGGAGGCGCCGTCAACGAGCTGGACTGCCGGATGCCCAGATCCGGCGGAATTACGACCGGGCAGTCTGGTGAAGATCCCGTGGAGTAGCGGCTCCGTATCGGACACGGAACCGCATGGGAGCGGACACTACCCCACGAGATTAGCTGCGCATGCGCATCAGCAGATACAAGCCCGCCAGCGAGAATAAAGCGTCGGGAGACCAGGCTGCCATCGCCGGCGGCAACTGATTTACGTCGCCGAGCTTCTCAAACAGGATGCCGATGCCCCAGTAGGCGAGGGCGATGCCGATGCTCACGCCAATACCGGTCATGGCGCCGCGCTTCCCGATCAGGAAGCCGAACGGGACGGCGATGAATGACATGATCACCGCGAACAGCGGCATCGAGAACTTGCGGTGATACTGCACCTGCAGTCTGAGCGTGTCGAAGCCGCTCTGCTGTAAATCGTCGATATAGCCCTGCAGTTGCGTGAAGTTCATCTGCTTGTCCTGCAGGGCCTCTTTCAGAAAATAATCGGGGGCCTCGGTGATTTCCGAAAAAGTGGCAACGGGATAGGGTCGGTAGGAGCGGCCTTGGTTGTCGGCAAAATCGCTGGTCCAGCCATTTTCGAAGACCCACGCCTTGAGCGATCGCTGCCAATGTGCGCGCTCCGCCCAAATCTCGCGCGTGAGACGGAAGCTGACCGGGTCCAGCTCGAACACGTAGACTCCTGCCATGGTTCTTTCGCTGGGGTCGAAATACTTGTAATAGAAAATCCGCGAGCCAGAGCCCCAGATCCACTTGCGGTCAGGATTCAGATAGGTTTGCGTGGCGCGCCCTTTGATTTCGTCGCGCAGCGCATCCTGCATCCGATTGGCCCCTGGCACGTAGGAATAGTCGAACGCGAACAGCGCTCCGCTGAACACGATGCTAGCAACGAACACCGGCAGCGCCAGCCGGTGCACGCTTACGCCGCAAGCTTTGAAGGCCGTAATTTCGTTCTGTCTGCTGAGCACGCTGAAGGCGACCAGAATGGCCACCAGAACGCTGATGGGCAGGATCTGATACACCAGCATGGGCGTGAGAAAGAACAGGTATTCGAACATCTTCACGAGCGGGATGTGGTTGTGGATCATGTCCGGCATCAGCTCGAAGAAGTTGTAGACAAGAGTCATCGAGACAAAACTGCTGAGCGCCAGCCAGACGTAGAACAGAAAGCCCGAAAGGATGTAGGTATCCAGAACCTGCGGCAGCACCGCCCAGCGGCGGCGAGCAGCCTGCGGCCGGTCGCTCTTGAGCGCCTTCAGGCCCGACCCGAACAGCGATTGAATGCTGCCAAGCAGGTCGCGTTCGCTCGGCCTCTCCATCCGCGTCAGGAAAAAGAGTCCCATCAAGCCAAACGAAACATTCGGCAGCCACGCGGCCACAGGCACCGGAAGAGTGCGTTGGGTCGCCAGCTTGATGAGCGTGATGTACGACAGGTTATAGCAAAAGAACGCCAGGAATACGCCGATGACGTATCCGGCCGATTTGCCTCCCTTGCGCGTGGTGATGCCAAGCGGGATGCCCACTAGGGCGAGCGTGAGACAGGCGACCGGGAGGGTAAAGCGCTTGTGCAGCTCTTCACGCGCTTCGATCGGATCGGGCCCCCGATAGTTCCAGAGCTCGCGCGTGTTCATCTGGGGAAACGAGAGGCTCTTCAAGGACGGGGGAGAGGCTTCCAGCAGCCGTTCGCTGCGCGTAGCGGAAGAATCGCGGGCCACGCCGTCTTTCCCCATTTCGTAATTCCAGGCGTCCCGCAGCGAAAGCTGGATGCGATTGTGGCCCGGGTCGGAGACCGCGATGGCTTCGCGCGCCACGGTAATCATAGGGCCCTGGGCCTTCTCGCGCATGCCGCTGGAGCGCTGCTCGGGCGGCGTGACATCGGCGATGAACACCGGACGCCACACCACGGTGTCGCCCGGGCGCACGTCCCGTACGTACAGAATCGTGTTCGGAAAACCCTCCACAAACACGCGCGGCTGAATTTGCGCCGAGAGTTGGTTGGCGATCAGATCGTTCTCGATGCGAATGGTCTCCCGAAATGCCAGCGGCGTCAGCCGGATGGAGGCGTACGCCGCCAGCCCTGCCGCTACAGTAGCGAACAGCAGCACGGGCGCGATCACGCGGCGGCTGGAAACACCGGCGGCGCGCATGGCCGTGATTTCCCCATCGCTCGACATTCTTCCCAGCCCGATCAGTATGCCGACCAGCACTCCGAACGGAATGGTCAGGGGCAGAACGGGCGGAACCGCCAGCGCGAACAGCGTCAGGATGGTGCGCGCGCTGCTGCCGCTGGAAACCAGCATCTCGAAGATCTTGTCCACTCCCTGAAGAAAGATAACGGCGCTGGCGAGGAAAGTGGCCAATAAGGAACTGCCGAGGATCTCGCGAAAAACGTAACGGCTGAGCAGGCGGAACACGGCCCGTCCTACCGTGAGGACAGCTCCGGCGCCGGCACCACCGGCAGCTTCGGCAGCTCGTCTTCCAGCGGATGAAGTTCGAGGTCGTCGATCAGCAGCGAGGGCGCGACCACGCTGACATTGGAGACATAGCCGGCGCCTCCCATCAAGGCGAAGGGCGCCTGGTTATCGAGAAAATCGAAAGCGGAGGAGTCGTCGCCGGCCGCGACCACATCGCGAAACGAGCGCGTATTCATGCCGCGGAAGCGCAGCCCGCGCACCAGTTCTTCGTGGCCGTCCGGATAGACGCGGTACACCAGCAGCGGCAAACTGAGCGGCCGCGAGCCTCCCGACTGCGCTCCGTTGAGGACGCGCCGCGCCTCCTCCACCGAGGCTGAGGATGGAAAATCCATCTTGCGAACGACAATGCCGTACGGCTTGCTGCGCGCGACGATCATCTCGAGAAGCTTCTTTTTCAGTTCGGACACCGGCACCGTCATCGAGGACGTCACCAGCAGATTGCTCATGCCCGTGGCGCTGGCGCCATAGTTGCCGGGCATCCGGGCACGGCCGTTGGATCCTTCGAACCCGCGCACCGGCTGGCGCGACAACAGATATCCTTTCAGCAGACCCTTCTCGACCAGGTGCAGCGGCTTGGGGACGACGCCTTCCCGATCCACTTCATAAGAACCGAACAGCGGCTTGCCGTGCCATTCCTTCTGCGTAGGATCGTCGACCACATCGAAGCTGTCCGGCAGTACGCGCGAGCCGATGCGGCCTTCCAGTTCGCTGCCGCTGAACGCCCCGCTACGCCCCGGGTCGGTTACCGGGCGGCGCGGAAGCGAAAAGCTCTTACCCAAAACCTCGGCCAGAATCTGAGCGCCCGCCACCCCTTCAAACAGCACCGGCCCGCTGTAGTCTTCGCCCATGGGAGCCTTCGACAGGGCCACCACGTTGCCGGCCATCGTCTTCAGCGCGGTGCTCATTTCGGCTTCGGCGGGAATACCGGAAGCTTCGATGGCGTGGAACACGGCGCTGTCGCGGACAGTCATGCCGTCGGGCGCCTGCGCGGAAGCGCGCGCCCGCACGTAGCTCAGGCGGTCCGGAATTTTGATTTCGGTGCCTTCGGAATTGAGTAGATAGTAGCCGCCATCCCCGGCGTCCAGCTCGACACTCGAGGTTCGCAATTCCGGATACTGCGAAAAGATTGCTGACATCCGCCGGATCCGGTCGGTCCATGCCTTTTCGTCGATGACGAGCTTGTGAAAAGGCCGGACCAGGTGCACCGGCTCGACGCGCGCGAAATCATTGATCTGTTCGCTCACTGACAGGTTCCGCAGCGCCGCCCGTTTGCGCGAGATCGCCTCCACCGCCGATTTGTACGCAGAGTCAGTAGACAGCCACAGATAGCGGCGCAGCACCATGTATGCGTTGTCCAGAGGGAAGCGCTCCAGATCGTAGCGTGTGCCGAACGGGAAACCGCTGCCGACATAATCCGTATTGTCGAACTTGTAGTCGCCGACGCGAACGTGCACGGTCAGATTGCGAAACTGGTCGCGCCGTT
>CAZKQQ010000022.1:0-333 GCA_964554945.1 uncultured Solibacteraceae bacterium
GCGCCGGCCTGCTCAACGCTCTCGAGATTATCGGAAAGAAAAGCGAGGACGTGCGGATCGTGTTCAGCGGTGCGGGAGCGAGCGCCATTTCTTGCGCCGAGCACTACATCAAGCTCGGGGCGCGCCGCGAGCACATCCTGATGTGTGACACCAAGGGCGTCATCTACGAGGGCCGTACCGAAGGTATGAACCCCTACAAGGCCCGCTTCGCCGCCCGGACTTCCGCGCGGACGCTCATCGACGCGATGCGCGGCGCCGACGTCATATTTCTCCAGTCCACCGGCAAATACGTGCCGCCCGAGATGATACTCGACAAGCCGCCGCAGACCGAGC
>CAZKQQ010000022.1:343-26488 GCA_964554945.1 uncultured Solibacteraceae bacterium
CTCCATGGCGGACAAGCCGATCATATTTGCAATGGCGAATCCCGATCCGGAGATTGCCTATGACTTGGCGGTCGCTACCCGTCCGGACGCCATCGTCGCCACCGGCCGTTCGGATTTCCCGAACCAGGTGAACAACGTCCTGGGATTCCCATTCATCTTCCGAGGCGCCCTCGATGTGCGTGCCACCGCCATCAACGACGAGATGAAACTAGCTGCCACGCGCGCGTTGGCGGCGCTGGCCAAAGAGGATGTCCCCGATTCCGTGCTCCGCGCCTATGGCGTTGACCATATGGAGTTCGGGCGGGAATACATTATCCCCAAGCCGTTCGATCCGCGCGTGCTCATCTGGGAAGCTTCCGCAGTCGCGCGCGCCGCCATGGAAAGCGGTGTGGCGCAGCAGCCGATCGATCTGCAGCAGTATCGGGACGAGCTCGAACGCCGTCTGGGCAAGGCCCACGAGATGATGCGCTTCATGATCCACAAGGCGCAAAAGGACCCCAAGCGCATTGTTTTCACCGAAGGCGAGCAGGGCAAGATTCTTCGCGCCTGCCAGATCCTGATCGACGAAAAAATCGCAGCCCCGATCCTGCTGGGCAATGAATCGAAGATTCGGGACAAGATCGCCGAATTGCGCCTGAATTTGAACGGCGTCCCAATCGTAGATCCCGGTCGCTCGCCTCGACTGTCCGGGTATGCCGAGGAGTTGTACCAGGTGCGGCAGCGCAAGGGCATCACCCGTATCGAGGCGGAGCAGCTCATCCTTAATCCCACCACGTTCGGCTGCATGATGGTGCGGCTGGGCGACGCGGATGCGCTGGTCGGCGGCCTCACCACGCATTATCCGGACACCATCCGGCCCGCTCTGCAACTGATCGAACCGCGCCAGGAACTGAAGCGCGTGGCCGGTGTCTATGTTCTGATCACACCCAAAGGCGGCATTTATTTCCTCGCCGACGCTACCGTTAATATTGATCCGAGTGCCGAGGACCTCTGTGAAATCGCCATCATGGCGGCCGAGAAGGCCCGCCGTTTCGGCCAGGAGCCGCGCGTCGCCATGCTTTCGTTTTCGAACTTCGGCAGCACGCGCCACCCGCTCTCGGAAAAGGTGCGCCGCGCCGTTGAACTCGTTCGTCTCCGGGCGCCGGCTCTGATGATCGACGGCGAAATGCAGGCCGACACCGCGGTGGTGCCCGAGATCCTCGAGGAGACCTATCCGTTCAGCACGTTGAAGGGCGGGGCGAATGTTCTGATCTTCCCGAATCTGGAAGCCGGCAACATCGCCTACAAGCTCCTGCACCGAATCGGCGGTATGGAACTGATTGGCCCTCTCTTGACGGGTCTATCCAAGCCCGTCCACGTTCTGCAACGCGGTTCGGAAGTGAACGATATCGTTCACGTGGCCGCCGTCGCCGTCATCGACGCGCAGGAAATTGGCAAACCCTATTGGGCGCTCAGCACCGTCCTGCAGCATTAGAGCAAGAGCACTGGAACGCGCGGCTACACGTCGCCCCAGATTGGGGGCGCGATCTTGCCGGTTTCGATATCGTGGGCGCGCTGTAATAGCTCAATCGCGCGGGCGAGGTTCGTCATCCGGATCCGATCGTTTATCTGTGTCCAGGGTGCGCGGCGGTAAGTTTCCAGGCAATCTGCGGCTTCGCTGGCGAGTTCGTAGACGTCCCGCGATTCCTCTTCGCGGTGCTCCACCCGTTTTCGAACGACCAGCATTCGAGCCATGGGGAATTCACTTAATTGTAGCTAAATACCGCGCACTCTGTAAATCAATGATGGCTTGGCTCTATTTCTCAGTGACCTGGCTTACCAGGACGATCAGCATAAAATTCGGACATGGATGTATCGTTACACACACCTTTAGCCTGGAGGTTACGGGAAGGCGGGGAGACTAGCCCGCCTTCGCCGCCACAAGGCAGTCAGGCAACTGCTGGAAGGCTCAAGTCGGCCGATTCGGGCTCCTTGAGCCGGGCTAGTGAGTCGAGCACCTGATTCAGCGTGGACACGCGTTGCATCTGGCGCTGCTCCAAATGCCGAAGCGTCTCCGTTTGACCGTCGAGACGCGCCACGATACCTTCGATTTGCAATGGCATTTCCTGCGCGAACCGATCCAGCGCATTCACCCGCTCTTCTATCGAGACAAACCGTGATGCCACCGCCTCCACATGGTTCACCATATGATTCGAGAGTTCATCCGCGGTGGCAGCGACCCGCGCTATGGATTCAATCTGCCCCTGGTCCGCCTGCTGCAGCGCTCGTACCGCGGCCCACAGCTCTTCCTGCCCTTGCTGCACTCCTTGAATGTTCGCGTGCTGCTCGTTGGCAAGCTGCTCCAGGCGCTCTCCCACACCCGCTACGTCGCGGAGTGCGATCTCCATGTGTTCGATGTGCTCCTGGAGAGACTTCGCCACCACCTGGATTTGATCTCCGGTGTAGTGGTGAATGTCCTCCAGCACACTGGTGAGTACGCCGGTGAACCCCGTCGCCAGTTTCGCCGCCAGCGGTGCAATAATCGCTTGCAGCGCCGGCCCCCGGCTGCCATTGACTTTGACGGACGCATTTCCGTTTCCGGCCGCCGATGCCGCGCCTTCGCTCAACGCAAACAATGCCTCGGCTTTTTCAACCAACGCTCGCGCTTCCCCATCACGGCCGTCGCCCAGCAGACGGGCCGCCTCATCCGCCAGTTCTCGCAATTCCGGCGCCAGATCGTGGCGCTGCAAAGCGATCACCGCCTCCGAAAGGCTCTGATCGATTAACAAAGCAAGACCTCCTGAGATTTTTGGGGGAGGAGGTTTCAGTGTAACCGTAGTCACCCTTCAGAGCAATTCGGATTAATCCGACTCGCAAATCTCCAGGTATCCGGTGCCACCTTGTCGCTTCCTGCACCTTGTTCGATTTGTTTTTGCTCCACATGACTGCAGAGCAGCTGGTGGGCGACTTGAACTTCTCGCGCCTTCTCCAATTTACGGTTCACCGGCGCACCTTAATCGTGCAGAGCGACGGGATTCCGTTTTCCTCGCACGTGCTGGCGAACCTGACTGGACATTCCTCTGAATGCGAATCCGTTTCCCCGAGTACAATAATAGAAGAATGAAGCTGCCTGTATATATACTGTTGGCCTTGTTGCCGGGGCTTGCCCGGGCAGGAGAACTCGATCGGGCGAAGGCGTTCGGCAATCCCTCCGCGCCGCTGACTATCGAGCTCTTCAGCGATTTTCAGTGCCCCTCGTGCCGCGCGTTGCATCTCCAGCAGTTACCGTCTATCATGCGCGATTACGTCAACACCGGGAAAGCCTATCTGATCTATAAGGAATTTCCGCTGCCAATGCATCCACATGCCAGGGAAGCCGCCGCGTATGCCTGCGCTTCGGCGCGGGTGGGCAAGTATGACAAGGTCGCCGACGTCCTGTTCCAAAGCCAGCCATCTTGGGCCGAAAACGGCAAGGTGTATGAGACCGTCGCCAGTGTGCTGTCGGCCGCCGATCAAAAAAAGGTGCAGATGCTGGCTAAGGATCCGAGCGTCCTCGGCGAAATCCAGCAGGACGTGCAGGATGGACAGCGCGAAGGTATCAATCAGACGCCGACTCTGCTGGTAATCCGCAACGGAAGAAAGTACCCGATTGCCGGCATGCTGAATTACGACCTGCTGCGCCGTTTTCTCGATGACCTCATCTCCAAATAGGGCGTTAACCATTCTCGTTTGGCTCGTGCGCCTGGCGCTGGGCGCGGTGTTCCTCTATGCCGCATGGATCAAGCTGCGCGATCCCTGGATGCTGTTTGCGATGTCGATCGACAACTATAAAGTCCTGCCGCAGTGGGCAGTGATAGGCGTGGCTCGCACATTGCCTTGGTTCGAATTGTTGCTGGGCTTGCTGCTGCTCACCGGCCGCTTGCCTCGAATTTCTTCGACGGCAGCAACCGCGCTGCTCACTTTGTTCTTTGGATTGATGGTGCGCGCCTATGCCAAAGGCGAGACGATCGACTGCGGCTGTTTCGGTCCAGGCGAGGCCATTTCACCTTTGACCCTGCTGCGCGATGGTTCTTTGCTGGCCGGTGCGCTCTTCCTTCTGGTAACCAGTCTACGAAGGAAAAACCAGCGTCCCAATCCGCTGGAATCGTATGCAATTCCCGATCTGGAAGAGTCCCGCCACCGCGCTCACTCCTGACCTTTCGATGCCCGGCTTCCGAACCGCGGTGGCCCAAATCATTTTGTTCAACAGACGTCGGAAATGCTCGAAACGGTACCTCCGAACGCGCGGATTTCTTCGAAGGTGCGCGTGGCGTCTTCCGCACGTAGTTCCTTGATCGCGTCGGCCACGACTGTCACGGATTTCTTCATCGCCAGCAGGCCCCGAACGGCGCTGGCAACGCAGATTTCCGTCACCACGCCGTAGACCACATAGCGATCGGCATTGAGAATCTGCAGAACGCGCTCCAAGTTTCGGGCCTTGAACACGTCAACCGACTGCTTTTCGACGATCACCTGCTGCGCCCCGTCCAGCGAAAATTCACAATCGCGGTTCGGCACCACGACCCGCTTATCGAGCAGCGTGGCGGACGCCTTGTGCTGGCCGGTGGTATCCACAATGCAATGAGGCGGCCAGTGCTTGAATTCCGGATCGTTTTCTGTGTGCGCGTCCGCAGTTGAGAGCACCGGAATGCCTTGGCTCGCGGCATAGCGGTTCAACCGTCCAATAGCGGGGACAAGGCGCTCGGCCCCTGGAACATACAGGGCTCCGGCAGGGTAGAGAAAATCGAGTTGCGCATCGACGTCGACGAAAACCGCCTTCATGGAACAAGGTTCCGGTGCGTCCGGTTGATCAGCGTTTGCAGATCGAGGCTATGCACGATGGGCCGGGCCTCCGCCTGCTCCAATTCTCGCAAAGGCTGCGGCAGCCGTGCGATGGTCTCCGCGGCGCGGCAGCGGACCGCCTCCAGGCTCGGAAGCGGCTCAACGAGCCGCCCGCCCAGGATCACCGGACGCAGCAACGCTTCTCCTTTGCCGCATTCTCCTGAGCGCGCAACCACATCGCGCTCCGGTTCGCGGAATACCTGCTTGGCACCAGGCAGGGAGATTTTATCCTCGCTGAGCTTGCTGGTGAAACGGTTAATCCCACCGATGTTGAGCTCGACGATTTTATACGTCGCGTTCATGAACGGCGCGTCAGCGGAGACGGCCAATTGCGTTCCCACACCAAAAGCATCGACGGGCGCGCCGGCGCTGACCATGTCTCGGATCTTATACTCGTCGAGATCTCCGGTAATCATGATTTTGGCATCGCGCAGGCCGGCTTCATCCAACACCGCCCGAACCTGGCGAGACAGCGGCAGCGAATCGCCGCTATCGATACGCACGCCCCAGATCGGCCGGCCCAACTGCGCCGCACGGCGCGCTCCTTCTACCGTGTTGTAGGTATCGATAAGCTGGATGGCACTCTCGCCAAGCACTCGCTGTAACTGGCGAAACGACTCAGCCTCGCTCGAAAAGGACATCACCCAGGAATGGGCCGCCGTGCCCTTCACCGGAACGCCGTAGCGAAAACCCGCCAGCGTATTGCTGGTTCCCGCGCATCCGCCCAGGTACGCCGCGCGTGCGGCCAGCACTCCGGCTTCCGGGCTGTGTGCCCGCCGCGTTCCGAACTCCACCACGGCCCGGCCCTGCGCAGCCTGCACGCAGCGCGCCGCCTTGGACGCGACCAACGTCGGGAATGTGATGGCGGAGAGAACGTAGGTTTCCGGAATCTGCGATTCGATAATAGGCCCGCGGATCATGAGAACCGGTTCGCCGGCGAACATCGGCGTGCCTTCGGGCACTGCGAACAGATCCCCGGTAAAGCGGAAAGTGCGCAGGTACTCGAAAAACCCGCCCGAGACGTGGCTGAATTGGGGCAATCCGCGCAAATAGTCGATCTCTTCGCCGCTGAAACTCAGGTTGAGCAGAAAATCGACTATCTGCGGCAACCCGGCAACCAGAACGAAATTCCGATTCGCCGGCAGCCGCCGGATTGCTAACTCGAAAGTGGCTCTCTCTGCGGCCTTGCCGGCGTCGAAATAGCCGGCCGCCATGGTCAGCTCGTAAAGGTCCGTCAGGAGGCCATTCACGAGCTATTTCTTCTTAGCCGGCGCGGGAGCGGGCGCGGCCTCTTTTACGCCGGATGCGGCGGTCTGTAGATCTTCCACGGCTTTACCGTCCACTATATAGATGCCCGCCTCGTTCTCGCGCTTCGCGAAATATTGATCGCCTTGCTTGGAAATCGTAACTTTCTCGATGCGCTTGCCGCTATTGGATGTCACCGACGCCTCGAACACCATGGCACCGCCGCCGGTTTCCGCAAACTTGGTAGCCGTCAAATCGCGCAGCTTGTCGATGACGTTCTGAACGCTGGTGTTGTCCATTGTCTTCGGACCGGACATCCACTTATCCCCGTTCTTGGTATAGGCCGTGCCCTGGATCATCAGGTATGACGGATCGCTGAAACCGAAATCGAACAGCTTCTTATTACGGAAATCGTCGAGCCCTTTATCGAAGTTCTTGCCTGTATCCGCGCCCACCTTGAAGATGCCGGCCACCGCAGAACTCTTCGCGTAGTAGTTGTCGCCCTTTTTGCGGATTTCAAGAGTCTGATTGCCAGAAGCGTCAGTGACCGTAGCGGCAGCAACCTTCGTGCCCGAAGCGAAATCGCCGGCAGCGGTCTTGGCGTCCGCCGTCAGATCCATCCGGGCGTCCTTGAGATTGTTGACCAGCGCATCGACCTGGGAGCCGTCGGCCCGCAACGGCCGCGGCTTGATGATCTGCCACTCATTGTTGCCGTTCTTGCCGAATTCGATCGACGCACCCTTGGCATCGAGAGCGACGCGCGTCAGCTTGGCGGAATCGAACGTGAGCAGGCGTTTATCCCGCAGATCGTTGACCGGCTTATCGATGCTGGTCTTGTTAAACGTGGCGATGGTGAAAACGCGCGGATCGTTGGCCGTCTTGGCGTAGTTTCCCGAGCCCGTGGGCGTTTCGTCGCCAATCATCAGGTCGTCGGTCTTGCCGTCCTTCTTGACGATCTGGACGTCGATTGCCGCGTTTTTCAGGCCGTAAGGGCTGAGGTCAGTTGCTTTGTCCTCGACTATGGTATCCGCGTTCAGCGCACTGAGCGAAGTGACGATCGAGCTGACCGCGTCCTGGTCGGCGGGCAGCGCTTCCGGCTGCGTAATCTGCCACTTGCCCGGGCCGCCCTTCAGATCGATGGTGTCGGCGGCTTTCTTGATCCGGATTTCCTGGAACTGGTCGTTCGGAATGGAAAGGATCTTCGTGGTACTGTCAGTCGACTTGCTGGCCGAAGCCTGCTTCTTATTCGACCACCACGTCGCGCCGCCCAGGACCGCCAGAACCGCGACGGCAATGATCAGTCCCTTCGGCTTCATCATTTACCTCCGCTTCCACCAGGTGCCAAGACCCATGCCGACCACCGCCAGCGGGAAGAACACCACGCTCAGCCAGAACATCATGCGCTGCCGGTTAGCGTTCATGTTCAGCGGCTGGTTAGATGGTTCTTTGGGCCGGATCGAGATCAGGTCTTCATCCGCCGACAACCAGTTGATCATGTTGAGGAACAGATCGCGATTGCCCTGGAAACGAATAAGCGAATTGCCAAGCCAGGTTGACGTCCCCACCACCACGAACCGGCCGTTCTTGTTGTAGGTGCCGGCCGCGGCCAACAGGAGAGGCCCTTTCTTGTCGGTCTTGGGATTAATGGTGATCCGGCCCGAACTCAGGTTTGCCGTGGCGAAGCTGTTCTCGCCGGTGGAAAACAATTTATCAACCGTGGTTTTGTCGGTGTTCTTGACTTCGAGAGTGCGCGACAGCGGAAACGCAGTTGGAATGTCCTTCATCGGATTCACGATCGCCTGCGACTCGTAGTTAGTGACGAGCGGTATTTCCGGCCCCAGGCCGAACACGCGGCCTATTCCGCTCGTGTCAAGAGCCAGATTCTTATCGAGCGTTACGCCCCAACTCTCGAGCACCGCATCGAGGGCGGTGTTCTCTTCGGTGTCGTCTTTGCCGAGCTTGATGGACGGATCCAGCATGATGAGCGCCTTGCCGCCGTTCTCGACATAGGTCTTGATCGCATCGACCACCGGCTGCGGATAGGCGATTCGCGGGCCGCCCACAATCAGAATGGTGCAATCCTTGGGTACCTCCGCCTTACCGGCCGCGGTAGGAGCGCCGACATTGACCGTAGTGGAAGCGGACGGCGCGGCTTGGGCAGAGTCCTTAGCCAGGTTGACCGAACGGGTTTTATAGTTGTTGCTTTCCAGCGCGCTCTTGACCGTGCCATAACCATCGCCGCCGGTGCTATCGTCCAGGCTCTTCTCGCCGCTGCCAGTCATGAAACAGGCATTCCGCTCACCGGATTTCAGCGAGCGAATCAAGGCTCCCGTAATTTCTTCCTCCGTGAGGCTCTTGGCCGACTCTTTCCGCACGCCGCTATCAATCAGAATGGTGGTGTCGCGGCTGAACCCGGCGGCCTTGGCCTGCTGCGGCTTCTTCACCGGGTCGATGAACGCCACGTGCACCTTGGGTGACATATTCGAGTAGCGGTCCAGCAGATTGTGCGCCCCCGCGAACGACGAATCGCGATCGAAGTACGTGATGTGCACATCGCCTTTCAGCCCGTTGACAATCTTCTTGGTTTGATCGGAAAGGCTGAATTGCTTGTTGGAAGTGGAATCGTACGATTTGTCGTAGCGGTTCGCCAGGAAATTCACAGCGACCAGCACCGCGAGGATCACCAGGATGTAGGTGGTAGCGTAGGCCGCGTATTTCGTTTGCCGGGCTTTGATCCAGTTCGCCATCTTAGGACCTCCACCTCAGCGATTCCATGGCACGCGAAGTAACAAACAATGAAAAGAAAATCATAGACAAGTAAAAAATGACGTCTTTGGACTCCAGGACGCCCTTGGAAAAGTTTTCAAAATGGGTGACGATCGAGAGGTAATTGACAACCTGCGAGACAACGCCGGTATCGTTCGCCGTCGACCAACTCAGCAGCCACAGCAGCAGGCACACAAAGAATGTGACGCCGCCGGCGATGATCTGGTTCTTCGTCATGGTAGAGATTAGCGCGCCGACCGCGAGCAGGGTGCCGCCCTGCAGCAGCAGGCCGAGATAGGCCACCAGCACCGGTTTGATGTCCGGCTTGCCCCAGGCGAACAACAGCGCCACGTTGATCATCGACATGACCAGGACGCAGAGGAACAGCAGCACCGCGCCCAGCCATTTGCCGAGAATGATCTGCAGATCGGTTATTGGCGAGGTGAGCAGCAGCTCGATAGTGCCCGACCGCTTCTCTTCGGCAAAGAGCCGCATCGTAATCATCGGGACCAGGAACAGGGTGATGGTACTCGAGAAGCCGAGCAGCGGCGTGATGATCTGGTCATTGATGCTCATCGGACCGCCGCCGCCCTGAAATTGCTGTTGGAAGCTGAAGCGCAGGAAATCGGTGGTGGCGTTGAAAATCACGAACCCGAAGATCAGCGCGAAGAACGCCATCAACAAGTACGCAATGGGTGAGGCGAAGTAGGCATTGAGTTCTCTTCGGCAGATGAGTAAGACGGCTCTCATGCTTTGACTCCTTCGGTTACGCTCTCGGCGTCTTTTTGCTCGGCGGCGGTCAATTGCAGGAAGATGTCTTCAAGGCTGAGACCGATCGATTTTAATTCATTCAGGTTCCAGCCCGAATTCACCACCGTCCGGGCGAGGTCGGCGCGGATCTGCCGGCCCTGTAAACTCTCGATCTCGAAAACGAGCCGGCCGTTGCGCGAGTCTTTCATCATGACGCGGCTCACGCCCGAAACCGTCTCCAGCCGCTGCTGCACCTCCGTTGGGTTTGGCCGGCCGCCCGAAGCTTCCAGTTCGAGCGCCACCGCCTCCGAACCGCGCAGCCGATTGGTCAGATTCGAAACCGAGTCGATGGCCACCAGCTTTCCCTTGCTGATAATGATGACGCGTTCGCAGGAGTGCTCCACTTCGGAGAGGATGTGCGTGCTCAGAATAATTGTGTGATCGCCGGCCAGCGATCGGATCAGTTCGCGAGTCTCGATGATCTGCTTGGGATCAAGCCCCGAGGTGGGCTCGTCCAGAATCAGCACGTCGGGATTGTGAATGATGGCTTGCGCGAGGCCGACACGCTGGCGGTAGCCTTTCGAGAGTTTGCCGATGAGCTTCGCGCTTACGTCAGCAATGGCGCAGCGTTGCATCACTTCATCCACCCGGCGGTTTACGTCGGGGGACGCGATGCCTTTCAGCTTGGCGACGAACTTGAGGTACTCGATCACCTCCATTTCCGGATAGACCGGGGGGGTCTCGGGCAGGTATCCGATGCGCTTCTTGACCTCCATAGGATGTTCAAGCACGTCGAATCCGGCGACCGTGACAGTGCCGGCGCTCGGTGGAAGGAAGCAGGTGAGCACGCGCATGGTCGTGGTTTTTCCTGCACCATTCGGCCCGAGGAAACCCACAATCTGCCCCTTCTCGACTTCGAATGAAATATTGTCCACAGCGATAGTGCGAGCGTATCGCTTAGTCAGGCCTTCGACTTTAATCATGTTGGTATCCCAGACAAAACAGACGCGGTCCTTGCCATTTGGGTATGCGCGGGAACTCCAGAACGAGCTCCGCAACAGTTTTACCGGTTGAACTTTTATGATAGGAACGCCGGGCAAGAGTTGTCAAATGAAAGCGGGGGCTTGGGCGGGGTTCAGGATTCGGAAGCCATTGTAATTTCATGGATTACAGATCGCGCATGCGCCAATGGAGCCGGGCCGCATGGGGACTGGCGCTTCTGCTCGCCAGTCTGCCCCTCG
The DNA here is from genome assembly GCA_964554945.1 of uncultured Solibacteraceae bacterium. Classification (GTDB taxonomy): domain Bacteria; phylum Acidobacteriota; class Terriglobia; order Bryobacterales; family Bryobacteraceae; genus PSRJ01. The sequence continues at coordinate 11,206 of CAZKQQ010000022.1, forward strand.
CGAGCCGGGTGCTTTTGGGGGCTTGGGGATTTCCGGAAGCAACGGAGCTCGCGCTTCTCTGCCTCATCGCCGGCCTCTATCTGGAAATCCTCGGCCACCGGCGATGGAGAACCCTGCGCGACGACGCCGCGGTTCTGGAACGAGCGCTGTCGCTGGCCTCCGAAGGCCGCGATGACGAGGCTATTGCTCGTCTGACTCAGGCTCTTCGGGTAAGTCCGCGGTTGTGGCAGGCCTATCAGTACCGCGGTCAGTTGCGGCTGCGCCAGCCGGGATCCGCGCAGGCGGCCTTGGCCGATTTCGGTGAAGCCATTCGGTTGGCGCCCAAGGAAGCGCATCTGTACGCCCTGCGTAGCCAGGCGTTCGATCTGCTCGGCGACGAAGCGTCGGCGCGGACGGATTTCGAGACTGCCCAAGCGCTCGGCGGTGGACGCGACCTGGCGCCAGAACGGCTGCCCCCTCCTGGAGTGGAGTAAAGCCTCACAGGGATCCAGCCGATTGATTATCGGCAGATCTAAGAACTGGTCTTGATGTCCACTTTGAAGCCCGAGGACCCCACGGCTGAGATGCCCAGCAGTTCCCGCGAGCGCCTCACATTGTTGGCGCAGACGCTCCGCGGCATGGACGAGTGCGTCTCCATCACCGATGTTGAGGACCGCCTGCTGTTCGTGAACGAAGCATTTCTTCGTGCTTACGGTTATCGGGAAGACGAACTGCTGGGCCAGCCCATCTCGATGCTCCGAGGCAACCCGCGGCTGGAAGGCGGTGTGGAGCAGATCTTGACGGAGACAGTTGCGGGCGGATGGCATGGCGAATTGTGGAATCGGCGAAAGGACGGCACGAAATTCCCGGTTGCGCTATCCACGGCGATAGTTCGGGACGAGAGCGGAACGCCGATCGCCCTGCTGGGCATGGCAACGGATTTGACCGAGCGCAAGCGGGTGCAGGAAGAGATTCTGTTCAAGAACGCTCTCCTGGAGGCGCAATTGGAGACGACCATTGACGGCATTCTGGTGGTTGACAACGCCGAACGCGTGATCCTGTCCAACCGGCAGTTTGCTTCGATGTGGGGATTGTCAGAACAGATTGAGTTACGGCGACGATCGCCGGCTGCTCCAGCACGTGGCCGATCAGATCGAGGACTTCGATCGCTTTCTGGAGAAGGTCCAGTATCTCTACTCGCATCGCGAAGAGAAAACGAGGGATGAACTCCGGTTGAAGGACGGGCGTACTTTCGAGCGGTACTCCGCGCCTCTCATCGACTCCAACAATCGCCACTGGGGAAGAATCTGGTATTTCCGCGACATGACCCATCGCAAACAGGCCGAAACGGATGTTGAGAAAGCCAGGAACGCCGCAGAGTGCGCCAACCGGGCGAAAAGCGAGTTCCTGGCCAACATGAGCCACGAAATCCGCACCCCGATGAACGGCATCCTCGGTATGACCGAGTTGGCGCTGGACACCGACCTGCAGCCCGAACAGCGGGACTACTTGAACATGGTAAAGAGCTCCGCCGAGTCTCTTCTGCGGATCCTGAACGACATTCTGGACTTCTCCAAAATCGAAGCGAGCAGGCTGGAACTGGATTTTACTCCGCTCCACCTGGAACAAACGATCCAAGACGCCGCCAGGGCTCTCGCCGTCCAGGCGAACAGAAAGGCGTGGAGCTGATCTGCGACATTTGTCCGGGGCTGCCCGGGCAAGTATGCGGCGATCCGATCCGCCTGCGCCAGGTGATGGTGAATCTTTTGGGCAACGCCATTAAGTTCACCGAATGCGGCGAAGTGGTGCTTCGAGTCAAAACCGAGTCCACGGATGAATCCGGAGTGCTGCTGCACTTTGAAGTGGTGGACACAGGAATCGGGATCCCGGAAGATAAACAAAAACTGATTTTCAAAGCGTTCTCACAGGCAGACGGCTCGACATCCCGGAATTTGGGGGCACCGGACTGGGCCTTACCATTTCCAAGGCGCTTGTCGGAATGATGAATGGCCGCATCTGGCTCGAGAGTCGCGAGCGCTGCGGGAGCCGGTTTCACTTTACGGCTCGCTTTGGCCAGGCGAAGGGCAGCGACGACAGGGTTGAACCGGGGTCGGCGGCGGAACTGCGCGGGCTTCCCGTACTCGTAGTGGATGATAATGCGGCGAGCCGCTGCTTTTTGGGAGAGCTGCTCGCTCGCTGGGGAATGCGGCCCGAGGTGGCCGAAGATGGCGGCACCGCGCTGATCCTACTCCGTCAAGCCGCCGGAAACGGGAGCCCGATTCCGTTGATCGTGACCGATTGCCGCATGCCGCTCATGGACGGATTCGCGCTCGTCGAAAGAATCCGAAACGAACCGGGCCTGGCCAGCCCGACAGTCATGATGCTGAGCTCCGGCTGTCTGCACGAGGACGTGCCGCGCTGCCGCCAGTTCGATATTGCAGCTTATGGCGGCCGTCACAGCCCTGATCGAAGTCATACAGCTTTGCCGGTAGTATACTGGCGTTTCGGAAACGCATGACTGCCCCCTCCACTACCGGACCCGAACTGGATTCGCTGCAAGCGTGGTTGCAAGCCGGCGCTGCCGCGCGGAGCCAGGCCGTGGAGTTGCTGCCGGCGCGGATTCGAGCCATGGACGCTTCAATTCAGGCTTGGGTGACCGTCTCGCCTCAAGCGCAAACTAGCCATGGAACTCTGGCCGGCATTCCGTTTGCCGTGAAAGACATCATTGACACGGACGGATTGCCCACTGAATTCGGCTCCGTACTGTACAAGGGCCGGATGGCATCCGCGGATGCCGCCATCGTGCGGGAATTGCGGAACGCCGGCGCAATCGTCATGGGTAAAACGCACACGGCCGCGTTTGCATACAGAACGCCGGCCGTGACCCGCAATCCCAGGAACCTGGAGCACACGCCGGGCGGCAGTTCCAGCGGCTCAGCGGCGGCCGTAGCGGCCCGCATGATTCCCCTGGCGCTGGGCACTCAGACTCTGGGTTCAGTACTCCGCCCCGCTTCCTATTGCGGTGTTACCGGCTTCAAACCCACGCATGGCCTGTTCGCCAGGGAGGGCGTTTTAGCCATGGCCCCCAGCCTCGATACGCTCGGATTCTTCACTCAGACTTCCGCCGATATGCTGGGCCTGTGGGAAGCCTTAGGCAAGCCGCTCGGCATCGACAAAGACTTCGCATTCGGCGTGCCCGAGCCGCTGCCCGAAGTCGAAACGGCTATGGCTGACGCGCTTCGCGAGGCGCTCGTGGCGCTGCGGCGGCAAGGCCTGACTATTCGCGCGGTGCCAATTAAGGACATGCTTGACCGGCTGCCCGAGGAAACCCGAATCGTCATGTTCTATGAAGGCGCGCGCTCGCATGAATCGCGCTTCCGGCATTATGGCGATCAGCTCTTCGATCTCGCCAATCTCGTGCGCGATGGCTTCGAGATCCCCGAAGCGCGTTATCGGGAAGCGCTCACATATATCGCGGAAAGCCGTCACCGCATCACAGAGTGCTATCAAAGTACGCCCGTAATCCTCGCCCCGGCGGCCACCGGACCGGCGCCCCTCGGGCTCGGCTCGACCGGCGATCCGCGCGCGAACTCGCCCTGGACCGCCATGGGTACGCCGGCGATTTCGATCCCCATGCCGGTCTCCGGCCTACCGCTCGGCCTGCAGCTTACTGCGGCGTGCGGTGACGACGCGCGCGTACTGCACGCGGCAGTCCGAATCGCCGGATTGCTTTAAGCTCACGCGCCCGCATTTCAGGTGGCGTACGATCGGTTTGCCCGCGCCCCCCGTGATTTCACTTCGCTTCCGCGGGGACCGAGGTTGCCGGCCCCTGCCCGACGATTTCGAGCACACATTCCACGTCTTTGGCGCCGTCATAATGAATCTGCTTGCCAAAGTGCTTCACGAAGCTGCCGGCGGGCACCGCAACCGTGCTGTCCGGATCGTACTTGGTGCCCGTTCCGACCCACCAGGTTCCCGACAAGACTGTAATGTAGCGATCGTATTGATGAAAATGCGGTCGGCTCATGTGGTGCGGCGTCCACTTATTGAGATAAACGTACAAGCCGGGCTTCTCCGGATCGCCGATCAGGTTCGCGGTTTCCGCGCCGCTGCCGTTCGATTTCCATTTGATTTGGTTTGGCATCTGGATCATGATCGCCTCCGGGTTCAGGTCGGCGATGCCGACGGAACCCAGCCAGACGAACATTGCAGCGCCCAGAGTGATTCGAGAGAGGCGCCGCAGCGCCCGAGACGTAGACATGCATTCCTCCTCTGTGCTTGAGGCATTCAGCGACTCAAGGTCCTACATATCCTATCAGCCATTTTTGCCGGTTGGAATTCCGGTGAGGAGTCTCACCTCTAGTCTGCCGATTCAAAATCGCGACCAATCCGCTTCATCCGGTCGCGGTTCAGTCTCCAGCACGGACCGTGCGCACCGCAACCGGATGTCAATATCGGTCAAGAGAGGTCGGAATCACTACTCTAGCGAGCTTCCACCATAGGGACTGCGAGCAGCCCTTTTGCTTGAAGTCCCGAGAGGGCTAAGCCATAGCGGCCCCGTATCCCGGTCTTTTCAAAAATGTGCCGAAGATGGATTTTCACCGTGCCAGTTCGAATTCCGAGCCGGTGGGCGATGTCTTTGTTTTTCATTCCGCGTTCGACCAGCTCCATGACCTGCAGTTCGCGGGAAGTGAGACAAACCCGAGCCAGCCGCGCTGGACGGTTCTTGGACAGCAGGACGCCCGGCTCAATCCAGGTTTCTCCGGCAGAGGTGGCGTGAAGGCATTCGAGAAGGGTCTCGACCGCGACAGTTTTGCGAATCACACCCCGCGCGCCGGCTTGCAAGAATCGCAGCGCTTCAGCTTCCGGTACGGATACTCCCCATACGACCGTGGCGGTTGGACAATGGTGTTGACGGAGGACCTTTAAACAATCCATGACGGCGTAAACGCCAAACGTCTTATCCACCAGGAACACGGTAGGCGCCAACTCCTGGACGGCTTGCAAGGCAGGGTCTAAAGACGATTCAGACGCGCTGACCGTCCATACGCCGGAGGCCTCCAGTAGGCTGCGCACTCCCGCAATCGCCACCGGTTCTGCATCGCACACTACGACCGTATTCACCACAACTCCTCGGCAACGCCTTCCGGCGCTTCCGATCCCTCTATCGGCTAAGATCCGTGAATACTTTAGTGCCCGCTTCCCCTGCCGGTTCTCAGAGAACTTTGGCTTGACGCTCGAGTCAGCGAACCGCCACCGTGCCCAGCGCATACTCGGCCAGATCGATCCACTGGTGGTTCAGTGTATTCTGTACCAGCACGGCGCGTTCGGCACGGAAGCGCCGCGACCCTTGATATTCCCGCCAGCGGCGGATCGCCGTCTCTCTAACGACGCCGACTTTGTCGCGCGGGATTTCTTGCGCCAGCGTCAAATGCGGATGGTAATCGAATGGCTCCAGAAAATTCAGCACGTTCCGGTTCATGGCCGTATGCATGTGACGCAAATCGGAAGCTCCGGCGCCTAGTTCAATATAGACAACGTCCGTCACCGGAAAGGTCTCTATGTTCGTCAGCTCAATGTCAAACGGAGTCCAGGAATCCGTGAGCCTGCGGACCTCGCCCGATGCCACCTGCCAGTCCACGCGTATCGGACGCGGGGGCAGAACACTGACATGCGCATGTGGATTATCATGAGGAACCAGTTCCCGGCGCAGACCGTCGAGAAAGCTTCCCAAGGGTTCAGGGACGTAAATCACTAGAGCAAAAAGATTTAGGCGCTCCTCCAGGGGGATATTCCGGTGCACCTCAGTCTGGTCGGGACTCATGCTTCCTCTATGGTAACCATTTTGTAGGGTTTGCACCGGGCCACCCCCGCTGGTACTGCGCTTTAGCGCAGCGCCCCCCCCCGGCTCGACTCTGCCTGCTACCCTCAGTATGATGGCCAGCAGCCGCGGCTTGAACCCGCTAACCACTCCTCAATTTCAGATTCCGTTCGATCAGATCCGCGCAGCCGAAGTGCAGCCGGCAATTGCTGAGTTGTTGGCGAACGCCCGCCAGCACCTCGAGTCCCTGGCTACGGCGCCCGCGGAGCGTAATTTCGAGAACACCATGCGCGCGCTTGATATCCTGACCGAGCCGCTCGATTATGCGATTGCGATTGTGCGGCACTTGGAGTCGGTGGCAACCAATCCGGAGCTGCGTGCTGCGTACAACGCGGTGCAACCCGAGGTCAGCGCATTCTATTCGAAAATTCCGCTGCACGCGGAATTATGGCGCGCCATCCGTTCCTATGCCGCTACTTCGGAAGCTGCGGCATTGACAGGAGAACGGCGGCGTTTTCTCGACAAGACCATGGAGACGTTCCGGCGTCACGGCGCTGATCTGGACCAGACCGGCAAAAAACGCCTGGAAGAGATCGACGTGGAATTGAGTAAGCTCACCACCAGGTTCAGCGAACATGTTCTGGACTCAACCAACGCCTTCGAGTTGCTGATCACCGACGAGCGGCAGCTCGCGGGCCTTCCTCCGACCGCCGTAGCTTCGGCGCGAGAGAGTGCCGCCCGCAAACAGAAAGAAGGCTGGCGTTTTACTTTGCAGGCACCCGACTATTTCGCTGTAATGACCTACCTCGACGATGCGGCAATCCGGGAGAGCATTTACCGTGAGTACGCGGTTCGGGCGGCCGGCGAGCCCTGGAATAATCGGCCGCTGATCGGGCGCATTCTCGAGTTGCGGCACGAGAAGGCAGTGCTGCTCGGATTCCGCGATTTTGCCGATCTGGTGCTGGAAGACCGAATGGCGCGCAGCAGCTCCGAGGCCCTGACATTTCTCGAAAATCTCAAGAGCAAAACCGAGCGGCGGTTCCGGGAGGAAAACCGGGAACTACTGGAATTCCGCCGGTCTCAGGAAGGCCCGGCCGCGCCGGAACTGCGGCCTTGGGATGTCGCCTATTACGCCGAAAAGCAGCGCGCCGCGCTCTATTCCTTCGACGAGGAAGCGCTGCGGCCTTACTTCCCGCTGGACCGCGTGGTCGCCGGTCTGTTCGAGCTGACCGGCCGGCTCTACGGGATTCGCGTCACGGAAAAGCCGGGAGTGCCGGCCTGGGATGAGCATGTGCGCTATTACGACGTCCACGATCAGGACGGTACGTTCCTGGGCGGCTTCTATGCCGACTGGTATCCGCGCGACAACAAGCGGGGTGGAGCCTGGATGGACGCTCTGATTACCGGAGGTCCGGCCGCGGATGGGTTTCGTCCGCATCTCGGTTTGATTTGCGGGAATCTAACGCCGCCGGTGGGCGGCAAGCCGGCGCTGCTGACTCACCGGGAAGTTGAAACCATCTTTCACGAGTTCGGCCATCTGCTACATCACCTGTTGAGCCGCGTCGAAATCCGCACCCTCGCTGGCACTAACGTCGCCTGGGATTTCGTCGAACTGCCGTCGCAGATCATGGAGAACTGGTGTTGGGAGCGTGAAGCTCTGGACCTGTTCGCTCGGCATTGGGAGACTGGCGCACCGGTTCCGGAGGATCTTTTCCAGCGTATGAAGCGGGCCCGCACTTTCCGCGCCGCCAATGCGCAAATGCGCCAGCTCGGCTTTGGCTTTCTCGATCTGCTGCTGCACGTTCGCTATGTGGCGGACCGTGACGGCGATCCGGTGGACTACACCCGTCGGATCCTGCAGGAATTCAGTCCGGCGCCGCTGCCGTCCGAACACGCGATGATCGCCGCGTTCACACACCTGTTCGGAAGCCCCGTGGGTTATGGCGCGGGATATTACTCGTATAAGTGGGCCGAGGTGCTGGACGCCGACGCCTTCACCCGTTTCCGCGAGAGCGGCATTTTCAGCCGCGAGGTAGGCGGCGCGTTCCGCAGCAACATCTTGGCCAAAGGCAACAGCGAAGACCCGGCCGAATTGTACCGCCGTTTTATGGGCCGCGACCCCGACCCCTCGGCGCTTTTAGCGCGGTCCGGCCTCGCCTGACGCGCAGCCGCTTCTCACGCTGCCGGGTGATACAAGCCGTCTTTGGCTGGCTGCATCGATGCCAATACCGCATCTGGATTCCATTCTTTCAGCACTTGCCTCAGTGTCGCCAAAGCCACCGGCCGGGAAAAATAGTAGCCTTGCCCATACCGGCAGCCCAGTTTCCGGAGTATGCGCGCATGTTCGATAGTTTCCAGTCCTTCGGCCACGATTTGCAGATTCAGCGCGTGAGCCAGATCGATGATTGCCTGTACCATTGGCAGACCGTCGCCGCTCGCGGAGAGACGAGCCACGAAAGACCGGTCAATCTTCAGCGTGTCAAACGGGAACTGGTGCAGGTACGAGAGCGAGGAATACCCGGTTCCAAAATCGTCCAGCTTGAGCCCGATTCCTAAACCGCGTAGCTTCTGCAGCACGATCAAGGCGCTCTGGGGATTGATCATCAGAACCGATTCGGTAATTTCGAGGCGCAGCGCGGTTGGCGGCAGCCCACTCCGCTGCAGGGCCTCGGTGACCTGCTGAAACAGGTCTGGCTCGATGAACTGCCGGGCGGAGACATTTACGCTCACGCCGAGATTCGGGAACTCGCTTCGCAAAAGAACCGTGTCGCGGCAGGCCTGCTCGAGCACCAGCTTGCCGATCGGAACCACCAAACCGGTTCGCTCGGCGGTGGCAATGAACTCGCCCGGCGCCATCAGCCTGCCGTCGGCCCGCTGCCAACGTACCAGCGCCTCATAGCCCTCGATGCGGCCCGTCTCCAGATTGATCTTGGGCTGATAGTGCATTACAAATTCGCCGCGTTCCACTGCGCGAAGCAAGTCGTTCTCCAGATGCAATGCTTCCAGATCCTGCTGGCGCATTGCCGGCGTGAAGAACTCAATGTGACCGATGCCATGCTCCCGGGCATGGCGTAGAGCGGCCAGACCATCCCGCAGCAGGGCGCCGCCGCGTTCACCGCGGCCGCACAGGGCGACGCCAATAGTGGGCAACAGAAAAATCGGCTGTCCATCCACATGAAACGGCTCCCGAAACAGCGAGCGCAGGCCGACCGCGAGGCCGGTGGGGTCGCCGGAGGCTGGCCCGCTCACCAAAACACAAAACTGATGCTCGCCGCAGCGCGCAGCCGTAGCCCGCTTTTTCGGGACGCTACGGGCAAACTCTCGCAAACGATCGGCGAGGGCTGCCTGCAGGCCTTCCGACAGCTCGGGCGACAGGCTCTCTTGTGCGCGGTCGAATTGATCCGGCTCGACAATCAGCAGTGCGCGCGGGGGACCGGCAGACGAGCGAATGTGGCGCACTCGTTCTTCTAACCATGCCCGGTTAGGAAGCGAGGTCACCGGATCGATATTGATGGCGTCTTTCGCGTGACGCAACAACTCGCGCTCGGCCGCGTGCTGCGCGAGTTGCGTCTCGATCCGCGCCACCGCTACCTCGAAATTTACGGGTTTGGTGATGTAATCGTTGGCGCCTTGCCGCAGCGCATTGACTACATTGTCGCTTTCGCATTGCGCCGTCACCATGATGATGGGTAGCCCGGAAGCGGAGTATTTCTTCCGCAGGCGCCGCAGCAATTCAACACCGCTGAGACCCGGCATCATATTGTCCAGCAGGACGAGATCGAAGGAGCGGGCCGCTAGCAAATCCAGGGCGTGCCGCCCATCTTCGGCGGCCTCCACTTCGTATCCGGACCGGCGCAGCCTGCGGCTGAGCATGTCGCGATTGCTTTCGTCATCATCCACGACGAGAATTCGGACTCGGTGTTCCATTTAAGTCTCCTTGTTCTCCGGCATCCTCCATCCCCGCCGGGATCTTCCTCACCAATTCGAGCCCTTGCCCATCTCACCCTCGATTGAGACCCCGCCCCCGCCGGTAGTCGCTTGCTTAACCTCGCGTCTCACGATGCGGTCCGCCCAGCGCCGCTTGAGCTGGATCTCGATGCGCGCCAGTGCCGCTGGGAAATCCATGGGCTTGGTCAGGTAATCGTTGGCGCCCTGCCGCAGCGCGGCGAGCACGCTGGCGCCATCGCACTGAGCAGTCACCATGATGACCGGCAGCTGACACGGGGAGTGTTTCTCGCGAACACGCCGCAGCACCTCCACTCCGCTCACACCGGGCATCATGTTATCAAGCAGGATCAGATCGAAGACGTGCTTTCCCAATAGATCGAGGGCGCGCCGGCCGTCCTCCGCGGATTCCACTTCGTAGCCCGCCTTCCGCAGACGGCGGCTGAGCATGTCGCGATTGGATTCATCGTCATCCACAACGAGCAGTCGCGCCAGCGGTTCCATCCTGGTCTCCTTCCTCTCCGCCGGGCTCCCGCCGCGCCGGAATCTTCATGACAAAATTTGAACCCCTGCCCAATTCACTTTCGACCGACACATCGCCTCCCATCAGGCGGCACATCTTGCGGGTAATCGCCAGGCCCAGACCAGTGCCTCCATATTTCCGCGTGGTGGAGGGATCGGCCTGAGTAAATGGTTGGAATAATTTGCGCTGCTCGTCCGGGCTGATTCCGATGCCCGTATCTTTCACGCTGACAACGATCCAGTCTTCCGAGGCGCGAGTCTCCCGCGATACGCCGACTTCGACCTCCCCGCCCTCGGTGAACTTACACGCGTTCGCTACCAGATTGGTGAGGCTCTGCCGAAAACGCATCGGATCGGCGTACACCTCGGGCAAATCGACGCAGGTGTGCACTGACAGCCGGTTGTGATTTCGAGAGGCCAGCGGCTCAACCGTGGTGAGTACGTCCTGGATTACGCCGTCCAGATCAAAACGTTCGGCGTGCAGTTCGATGCGGCCGGCCTCGGCCTTCGACAAATCCAAGACCTGATTCACGAGATGCAGCAGAATATTTCCAGCGCGCTCGATTTTCGCTAAGTCGGCCGGTAGTTCTTCGATCGCGCGTTCCTCGCAGATTTCCTGCAGTAATTGGCTATAGCCGATCACAGCGTTGAGCGGGGTCCGCAACTCATGACTGATTGACGCCAGAAACGCGCTTTTGGCCGCATCGGCGGCTTCGGCGGACTCCTTGGCGTGCCGCAATTCCTGTTCCATGCGTTTTCGGGCCGTCATATCCTGTGCTACCCAGACTGAGCCGTCATAACCCGATCCGGCCACCTGTATTGGAGCTGCCGACACAAGCACGGGAATCGGATGACCGGCTGACGAGATATAGCTGGTTTCAATGCCGGAACCTCGCAACTGGACATCCTCCTTGCAGATGTTGAGCAAAGAAGCTCCTTCCAATTCCGCCCGGCCGTATCCGAGCAAGTCGAGCGTGGCCTGATTGAATTTGCGAATACGGCCGGCCCGATCGATCACCACGACGGGCTCCGCCATGGACTCGATGATGCTGTCCACGTACTGCTTGGAAACAGTGGTGGCGCTAAGTTCCTGAATCATGCGATTGAATGCCACCGTGAGCCGGCCCACTTCGTCCAGCCGGACCACGGGAGCCCGGCTGATCAAATCTCCGGCGGCGACGCGGCGCGTAAACGCGGTGAGGGCCTGCAAGGGGCGCAGCAGACTCCGCAGTTGCACATATTGCACGAGGGCCGCGAACATCAGGCCGCTTAATGCGATTGCGACCGTGCTCCAAATGATCCGTATGCCCGCGCGGCGCTCCTTGTCAGTCGAAAAGCCGAGTCGCAGCGTACCGAGGCGCGCGGGCGGTGCGCCGGGTTCTTCCCACGCCATGGCCCCCGTCTTCGGGGATGTTACCTCGCGCATGATTTCAATGAAGGTGCCTGACCCGCGCCGAATGCCCCCTAACGAAGGCTGCGAGCCAGCCGGGAGCGGCGCCGAAGCGCCGGTCAGCAGCACCGGCTGTCCGCCCTGCGCGTCCGTCATTTCAACAAACAAAACGTGACGATCGGCGACAGCGCTTGCTCCGAGGCGCTGCAGTTCACCGCGATCGCCCACGAGCATCGCGAATTGGCACTGGCTGGCCAGAAAATCCGCCGTGCGTTGCGCCTGATCCTGTAGCTGCTTTTCCAAATCGCGCGCATATGCGTACACAAGCAGCGTGGTAAGGCCCCCGATGATGAGCACCGTCAGTATCAGGTTTGACGCCATCAGCCGTGCCAGCAGGCTGTCCTGGATGCGCCGCTTCATCGGAATACCTCGACCGTTCCCGAGCCGGTCTGAAACTCGAGTCCCAGCAGCCGCGCCACCCGCTCGTTGACCGCGGCGCGCACCGTTCGTGGACTCTCCGCGACGTTCGCCGTCTCCCCCCGCACTACCCGCAGCGCTATTTCCCCGGTTTGCCGGCCGAGATCGTAGTAGTCGGGATAGACACCCGCGGCTGCGCCCGCCTGGACGAATGCCGGCGAGAAACCAACCACCGGCAGCCGGTCTTCTAGCGCGGCGACAAGCAGCGGCTTGATGGTGACGGAGTTATACAGAGTTGAATCGGGGAAGCAGAGCAGGAAGTCGACCTTACCCCTGAGCGAGCGAATGGTCCGCAGCAGATTGGCCGGACCCTCGCACATGACGATCACCGCCGTATATCCCTCTTTCCGGGCGGCCAGCTCGAGCGCCTCGCTCGATGGCGATTGCGCCGGGCTCCGCACGATGCCCAGGCGTTTGTACTGCGGCAGCACCACGCGCATCTCGCCCAGGATGGATTTCAGGGGAAGCTCCACGTCGAGGTACGCGTTGATTCCGGCGGTGTCCTTGGGGCGCAACACCATCGTCACCACCACCGGAACGCCCGGGTTCAGCGCCTTGACGCCGGCAAGCGCCTGGCTGCCGACCGCTACTATGGCCTGGATATCTCCCGTCAAAGCCCGCGCCAGTCGGGCGTCGGGACTGGCTGCGCGCAAATCGACGCTTTGGATTCCACTCGGTCCCACTGCCGCGCGTACGCCATTGAGGGCCTCACCGAACGCTTCCACCCCCGATTCATAAACCACCAGCACGGCGGCCGGCGCCTGCACCACGGCCGGCCCCAGCAACAGCGCGGCGACCCAGGCGCGTATCATTCCCATACATGCCAGACAAGCCTCAGGAATATCGAGCGGCCGTCTCCGCCAAGCCGGTCCACTGCCAGATAAATCGGATCCTCATAGCGGCGGTCCAGCGCATTCCGCAAGCCGGCCTGCACATCGCAGCGGCGGTGCAAGCGAACCGTGGCCGTAGCGTCTGCCACCCAGGCGCCTCCCAAACGGTCCCCCGTCCAGGTGCTGCGGGAAGAGAGGTAGCGCCACTCCGATGAAAAGAACAACCGGCCAGCCGGAACTCCCAGACGCAGTTTGGAAACGTTCCGCGGGGCGTTCGCCAGGCCTCCCCCGCCCTCCATCCCAATCCTCTGAAAGGCTGTGCTGCCGGACGCATCGAGGCGATTCCACAGCCTGGCCCTCACCTCAAATTCCGCTCCGGTCGACAGGTCCGTCCCTCCGTTCTGATACTGCTGAACCCCGTTTTCCAGAGTGATCGCTTCGATGACGTGCTCAATCCGATAGTGGAACCCATTCAGGATCATCGTCCAGTTCCGTGCCACACGCCGCTCCATCGAGGCTTCAATCGAATTCGCCGTTTCGGGCTTCAGCGGCTGAGCCGCAATATACGAAAGCCCGCCATCGTTATAGAACTGTTCGAACGTGCTTGGATTGCGAAAGGGCCGGCCGTATACCAGCTTGTACACGGTCCGCGGGGATTGCTGATAGACCGCGGCCAGACGCGGCGAAAGGAAGCCGTGAAAGAACCGCGTCTCGTCGACGCGAACCCCCGCATATAGTTTCCAGCGGGATGATAAATTGAATTGCTGTTGCGCGAAAAGAGCGAAGCCCCGGTCCGGACGCTCGATCGGCTGCCCGCTAATCGCACCTCCTTCTACGTTGTACTGTTGATTGCGAAGCTCCCAAAAACCCTGCACCCCCACCGTCAGGGGTCCAAGGTTGCCGAGCGATACATCATAGGTCAACTGTGAATCTATCCAGTCGCCGTTATTGATGTCGCGGACATCCGTAACGCCGCCGTCTTCGGTGGCGGAGTAGTCAAATCGATCCCGGTAGCGGTATTGATCGTACGCCACGCGCCATTGCAGTTGTCCGGGACCGGCGCTGTGTTTATAAATCGCTTCGAGTACGTTCCGGCTGTCAAAAATGTGCTGGCGCGGGTCTCCTGAGAAGCTGGTTCCGATGCCAACCGGAAATTGCTTTTGGCGTTGGTTGAAATAGGCCGTGAAGCTCCAGTCGTGCCAGATCAGGTTGGTGAACGTGTGAAATCCGCGTTCGCCGTCTACATTGGATACCGGACTCTGGACACCGGCCGGAAGCAGCAGCCCGGTAAGTGGGAAAGAAGTTCCACCGTTGTTGAAGACCGATCCGGAAAGCAAGAGATTGGCGCCGTGGCCCAAGTACAACGAGGAGGCGAGCGAAACCTTGCGCGTTCCGAAGGACGAGATTTCCGAGGCCGCGCGCAAGTGCTCCGAATCCACCGGCGAGCGCGTCACCACATTGATGTTGGCGAGCATGCCGTTGGAGCCGTACAGCGCGGAGGTGGGACCGCGAATGATTTCGATGCGCTCCACCATCTCCATGTCCACTCCGAAATCCTCGCCAAAGAAATTGTTGGAGTTGTAAACGTTATCGGTCAGTGGATGGCCGTTGAGCATGACCAGAAAACGCGTGTTGAAATCCCCGGGCAAGGAAAACCCGCGTACTCCCACGTAGTTATACTGATGGTCGTTGGTCATGTAGAACCCGCGCACGCTGCTCAGGGCTTCGCCCAACGTGCGATATCCGTACAACCGGATTTCTTCAGCGGTAATCACACTGACGTTCGCCGGCGCTTCGGCCAGCGTCTGCGCATGCAATGTAGCCGCCTCCACCTTGGGAAGATCCGCGAACAGGATCTGCTCGTCGGAAGGCGATGCTCCCGCTGGCAATGTGAGGTCCTGGGCCGATGCCACGCCGGCCAGCACCAGGACCATGTGTACCCGCATGGCCATGTTGGTTTGAACGCGCCTCCAGAGACGCCTCATTTGCCTCTATCGGCGGTTGAGTAGAAACCTGCAGGTCCGGGTGACGAAGATCAGGCAGCTTCGGCGTGGCGCGGGCGCCAGCCGAGCGATTCCAGCAAACCCTTGGATTTGCGAAGCACCAATTCGGCGATATTGAGAAGGATGGCCAAGCCGATAAACACCGGCCATAAATGCATGTTGGAGGCTATGCTGCGGCCGCCGGCGTCGAAAACCTGTCGCGGCTCGGGATGGAAATGGCCACCTGTGGCTGAGGCGATTTCCTTAAGCAGCGCCTCGTTATTACCGTATTCCACCATCTCATCTTCCTGACGGTAGAAGCCAACCTCGGGGAATG